>NZ_JBPKBJ010000088.1:0-13018 GCF_051390655.1 Acinetobacter sp. P1(2025) | reverse complement strand
CTGGCTACACGTTATCGAAATAGGCGTAAACGCATGGGTTTACGTCTGAATTTAATTGCTGCAATTTACAACATGGAGTTGGTTGAAAAATGATTTTTGCAAGAGGTCTAATGACTGTGAGTTTATGGATTATATAAATGATGACAGCAGCTCTATAACTCGCTTAGGTATTTTCACCATCTCTGGATCCGTAAATAGCAAAGTAATATCATCGGCAGATTCTGCACGTTACGAGACCTCATTAAAGAACTTCAAAATCATTCCACCAAGTGATTCGAGTATTACTTTCAATGGTGACTTTGTCAGTAAATACAACCAAGCCACTACTCAATATCAAATCAAAGAAATGGTACTAAGTGTATTTGATGATGAAACCAAAAAAACGCAACAGTTGATGATTAATAATTATCAACTCAATGTGAATAATCTTATGCTTACTGCACTAGGGAATATTCAAGGTACTCCTGAAAGTAAATTTTTCTCAGTCAATTTCAAAAGTGATGTCAGATTTGAAAATGATACAGATAAAATAGCTTTCTATCCTAATTTTGCTGAAATTATGATTGAAGACACTGACAATATAAAAAATACAATTAAGATTTCAAACACGAGCAATTACAAGGCTTTAATCAGTGCATATGCAGATGGCATAACAGTAACAGGATTCCCTAAAACAGTTGAATGGGATGAACTCAATTAACTTTAAATAATTGTCTTTTCGATCAAGCCCTACATGTTAGGGCTTTTTTTATGCGCATCAAGAATATGTTATTTATTACTATTTCCTTAGTCTCATCGAGAACATATCATTCCTTCATCGCTCCCAGTACGAAACCAATAGGTAAAAGAAATGGCAAATCATTTTGAATTCAACATTCGCGTTTATATTGAAGATACAGATGCAGGCGGTATCGTCTATCATGCCAATCATATCCGCTATATGGAGCGTACTCGAACAGAATGGCTAAGAGCAGCTGGCGTTGATCATTATTGGCACCAAGAGAATTACAACTTTGTGGTTCACCAAATTCAGGTCAAATATGTACGTCCAATATTAATGGATGATTTAATTACCGTTACAGCACGTGTTATTTCGTGTAAAGCCGCATCTTTTGTGTTGCAACAAAATATTTATCGTGGTGAAATCTTGCTGGCTTCAGGTGAGGTTACGTTGGCATGTTTGAATAAAGACATGATGCCACGTCGACTTCCTGACGAAATTCGTGATCTGATTCAAAAAGAATTAGCACAGGACTAAAAATAAACTTTCGGCACTTAACTTATGGCAACAAATTTAGAATCTTCTCTGCATATCTCTGACCTGATTTTACAAGCAAGCCCTGTCGTACAATTGGTGATGCTGATCTTATTACTCGCTTCTATTTATAGCTGGTATTTGATTGCAAAATTGCATATGGGTTTCAAAAAAGCAGAACAGGATGACGAGCATTTTCAAAAAATGTTTTGGTCAGGTGCCGAATTAAATACGCTCTATAATAATGCCCAATTAAACTCAAAGCGTCGTGGTCTTGAAGATATTTTCTATCAGGGCTTAGGTGAGTTTTTAAAATTACAGAAACGCAAAGCTGATACTACACAAACTATTGAAGGTACAGAGCGTATTCTTCGTGTAGGTTTAAGTAGAGATCAAGGTGGCTTAGAAGTTGGTCTTGGCTCTTTAGCTAGTATCGGCTCAGTTGCTCCTTATATCGGTTTGTTCGGAACTGTTTGGGGGATTATGAACGCATTCATCGGTTTAGCAGCAGTTGATCAGGTTACATTAGCCACGGTTGCACCAGGTATTGCCGAAGCACTAATCGCAACTGCTATTGGTTTGTTTGCAGCGATACCCGCTGTACTTGCGTTTAACCATTTTACCGCTAAAGGTGAAAGTATCTATTCTGACCGCGCCCTATTTGCTGAGGAAATGATTGCACTTCTACAACGTCAATCAATTGGAACGACACAGGAAGATGCATAATGGCAATTCAGCGATCTGGACGTTTCGAGCGCATCAAAAAACCACTTAAAAGTGACATGAATGTCGTCCCTTATATTGATGTAATGTTAGTGTTATTGGTCATTTTCATGGTAACTGCACCGATGATTACCAGTGGCATAAAAGTTGATTTACCTCAAGCCAATAATCATCCAATTGAATCTAAAGATATGCCAGCGATGGTGACGATTGGTAAAGATGGCAATATCTATTTGCAGTATGAAGATTACAAAGACAGTGAACCACTAACGCTCGAACAACTTGAAACTGTTTTAGCGAAGGCACAACAACAAGCCGAGCAAAATAATAAACAACTTACTGTTCTCGTGAATGGTGAAAAATCACGCCCTTATGGTGAAGTTGTATCACTGATGGCAAGCCTACAAGAAGCAGGTTTAACACAAGTGGGTTTACTGACAGAGCCTTTAAAATAAGTTATGAAAAATATTCACGAGCCACCATTTAAGCAAAACGCTATCGCACTTGGCTTCACATTTGGAGTTCATGCGATTGCTATTGTAGGCTTACTCTTTTTAGGTTTAAGTAAACCGCCTGAACCTCCTAAGAAACTGACGACTGTCTTAGTAAAACCTGAAGACTTTCAACCACCCTTAGCTAAAGAGGTTGAACAGGAAACAACTTCGGAAAATCAGGCTAAAGAAATATTAAGTCCAATTGTTGATAATACTCAACCTGAAAATATCCCTATTACACCTCCAACACCTACCCCTCAACAACTTGCTGCAGAGAAAGAGAAACAAGAGCAAGCACAACAGGCGAAATTAGCTGAACAAAAACGTAAGAGTGAAGAAGCTGCTCAAGCGAAGCAAGTAGAACAGCAAAGAAAAGCTGCTGAAGCATTAGCAGCAAAACAACGATCTGAAGCAGAAGCAAAGACAACTGCTGAAGCTAAGCGTAAGACTGATCTAAAAGAAGAAGCTGATGCAAAAGCACGCCAAAAAGCTGAACAGGATGCTAAATTAGCACAACAAAAAGCTGCCGAGAACGCAAAGCTAAAAGCCCAACAAGATGCAAAACGTAAAGCTGATGCTGAAGCTAAGGCAAAAGCGAACGCTGATGCTAAACGTAAAGCTGAAGTAGATGCCAAACGCAAAGCAGAGGCTGATGCGAAGGCAAAAGCTGAGGCGGAAGCTAAACGCAAAGCTGATGCGGAAGCCAAGGCAAAAGCGAATGCTGATGCTAAACGTAAAGCCGATGCAGATGCAAAAGCTAAAGCCGACGCAGATGCTAAACGTAAAGCTGATGCAAAAGCGAAGACAGAAGCTGATGCAAAGGCTAAAGCGGAGACTGACGCTAAACGTAAAGCCGATGCAGAAGCTAAAGCTAAAGCAGATGCGGAGGAAGCAAAAGCTTCTGCTGCAAAAAAAGCCGAGCAAGAAGCTGCTCAGAAAAAAGCTGAAGCTAAAAAAATTGCCTCAACAGCTAAGCGTGATTTTGAGAACAAAATCAAACGTGCATGGAATATTCCATTAAGCTCATCTGGTCAAAAAGCTACAGCTCGGGTCACACTGAATGATAGTGGTGCAGTTATGTCTGTGATTGTTAATTCTTCTGATCCCGACATGAAAGCTAGTATTGAAGCAGCAGTTCGTGCAGCCGCTCCCTATCCAATGCCTGAAGATCCTGATGCTCGACGTGAAGCAAGAAGCTTTACTTCAAGTTTTACTGCAAAATAGTAATGAATAGTTAACGTTACATGCTTTTAATAGCACAAAGCATGTAACTATGCTAAATAATTCAACAGCCACAAAAATACGAACGCAAGTAATTGTAACTATGGATAAGACTCGTAAGCACCTCATCTCTCTAGCAGTATTTACTGCAATTAGCGCAGCAATCCCTGTTTCTGCATTTGCACAGCTTCATTTAGAAATTGCAAAAGCACCAGAACAAGCGCCTAAAATTGCTATCATCCCTTTTACAAATGACAATGCAATTTATCCAATTGTTGAAAATGATTTAAATCGCTCAGGTCGCTTTACAAGTGCATCAAAGAATCTACCTGCATCGGCTGCATTAAATCAAATTCAAGCGGCAGATTGGCAAAATGCTGGTGTTCCATATGTTGTTGTTGGGCAAATCAAACCTATTGATGCAAATTCATTTGAAGTTCACTATCAACTTTATGACGTACAAAAACAGCAATATCTCTTGAATGAGGTTTTAACTGTACCGAGTTCACGTATTCGTCAAGCTGGACATATGATCAGTGATGCAATTTACCAAGCATTAACTGGTATCGCAGGTGATTTTAGTGGTCGTATCGCATACGTACTTCGTAATCAAGCAACACCCGCTCAACGCTATACATTACAAATTGCAGATACTGATGGTGAACAGCCTAAAACGGTCTTGTCATCACGTGATCCAATTTTGTCACCAACATGGTCACCAGATGCAAAGAAAATTGCGTATGTTTCATTTGAAACGAAACGCCCTGCTATTTACTTACAAGATTTAGCAACAGGTCAACGGGAAGTTCTAGCAAGTTTTAGAGGGCTCAATGGAGCACCAAGCTTCTCTCCTGATGGGCAATCCATGTTATTTACTGCGTCTATGCATGGTAATCCCGAAATTTATCAAATGAATCTAAATACGCGCCAAGTTAAGCGTATGACAAATGATTCTGCAATTGATACCGAAGCACGCTATGCACCTGACGGCAAGTCATTTATCTTCACCTCAGATCGTGGTGGTTCTCCACAAATATATCGCTACAGTTTTGATGATGGTTCTGTAAAACGTTTGACATTTAGAGGTGCATTTAACGCACGTGGCACACTGAGTGCTGATGGTAAAAAGATTGCTTTAGTACACCGCCCTAGCGGAAGTAGTTATAAAGTTGCGTTACAAGATATCAATACAGGTATTACCAATATTTTGACACCAACAAGCTTAGACGAATCGCCAAGTTTCTCACCTAATGGGCAAATGGTTGTATACGCAACTCGTGAAGGTAGTCGAGGTCTTTTATCAATCATGTCTACTGATGGTCGTTTCCGTATGAATTTACCAAGTGAGCAAGGTGAAGTGCGCGAACCAGCTTGGGCACCGAAATAAATTTTATTAATTGGAGAACTTCATGAATATTAAATATCTTACACTTCCTTTAATCGCGGCAACACTTGTATTTACTGGATGTGCAAGCCGTAAACCTGCTTCTGAAATTACCACAGGCAATACACCAAATGGTTCCACAACAGTAAATACAACAGGATTGAGTGAAGATGCTGCATTGAATGCACAAAATCTTGCAGGTGCATCTTCTAAAGGCGTTACTGCGGCAAATAAAGCATTCTTGGCTAAACGTGTTGTTCACTTCGACTATGACAGCAGTGACCTATCAAATGAAGACTATCAAACACTTCAAGCTCATGCACAGTTTCTAGTCGCAAATGCAAACTCTAAAGTTGCACTTACAGGCCATACTGATGAGCGTGGTACTCGTGAGTACAACATGGCTTTAGGTGAGCGTCGTGCAAAAGCAGTTGAGAGTTTCTTGATCACCAATGGTGTGAATCCACAGCAACTCGAAGCAGTAAGCTATGGTAAAGAAGCACCAGTCAATACTGGACATGATGAAGCAGCTTGGAAAGAAAATCGTCGCGTTGAAATTAACTACGAAGCTGTCCCACCATTATTGAAATAAACTTACAAATAAAAAAGCTCACTAACAGTGAGCTTTTTTATTTCTTAATCATTTCGCGAAGTCTGCTGATTATCATGATCTGATTGCATCGACTCAATCAAATCATGTTTATTAAACTCTTTATATTCAGGTTTTGCTTCGTACTCTTTCCAAGCATCTTTGACATTTTCTTTAGAAATTTGTTCTAAACTAATCGGTTCGCTTGGCGTGGGAGTTGCATCAAAATTTTTGGTTGTCATCGTTGTTCTCCAAACCTCCTGTTTAGTATGCAATCAACATAGCATGTAATCTGATTCTTGTAATCATAAAAGCAACATAAATAAAGTAAGATAATTTTTATTTTGGGGCGTTCTCATCTAGAATAGCGAAAATATTTTTATCAACTTTTGACTCGGCTAAATTGGAGCTATTTAATATGTCAAACCAGACCTTATCCCAATACTTAGAACAACAACATGGGAATTTGACACCTGAGTTGGCACAAGTCATCGAAACGATTGCAAACACTTGTAAGACAATTGATCAAGCACTTCAAAAAGGCGCTCTAGCAGGAATATTAGGTAGTGCTGAAAATGAAAATGTGCAGGGTGAAACACAAAAGAAATTAGATGTGATTTCAAATGATTATTTAATCGATGCTTTGAAGTCACACCCACAAGTCGGTGGCTTGGCTTCTGAAGAATTAGATGATTTCACGCCAGCACAAGAAAACGGTAAATATCTCGTACTTTTTGATCCTTTAGATGGTTCAAGCAACATTGATATTAATATGTGTGTGGGTACAATTTTCTCGATTTTACCTGCAAAAAATGCGGTAACTCAATCTGCTGACTTTATGCAAGCAGGTACAGAACAAGTCGCTGCAGGCTATGTACTTTACGGACCATCAACCATGTTGGCATTAACAGTTGGTGCAGGTGTTGTGTTCTTTACTTTAGATCCAAATACAGAAACATATTTATTAACGACAGAGAGCGTACAAGTTTCTTCAGACACTCAAGAGTTTGCAATTAATGCATCAAATCAACGTCATTGGGAAAATCCTGTAAAACGTTATATTGATGAACTCTTAGCTGGAAAAACATCTGTACGTGAAAAAGATTTTAATATGCGTTGGGTTGCATGTATGGTTGGGGATATTCATCGCATTTTATGCCGCGGTGGTATCTTCTTATATCCTTACGATTTGAAAGATCCTAAAAAAGCAGGTCGTTTACGTTTAATGTATGAGGCGAATCCTATGAGCATGTTAATTGAGCAAGCAGGCGGAGCTTCAACGACAGGTCGTGTTCGCATCATGGATATTCAACCAACTGAGTTACATCAACGTGTACCTGTTATCATTGGTTCGAAAAATGAAGTTGAACTTGTAACTAGCTATCATTAATCTCTCTTAAAACTCAGAGCATCATAGACTTATGATGCTCTTTTGGACAATTTATTTATGGCTGTTATCTTTCTAGAATCAAAAGACAATGCAAAAATCAAACATTTGCGTGGTTTAATCGAGTTAAATAGTGCTCGAAAAAAACATCAACAAACTGTTCTAGAAGGTACACATCTCTGTTTATCTTGGTTACAACAACAAAGAAAAATTTTTTCTTTATTTACAACTGAGCAAGCTTTGGATCATCCTGAGCTGCAAGAAATTATTGAAATACATCAAGGTCATATTTTCATTATAAGTGAAGTACTTTACAAAGATTTGAGTACATTAGGGAATACCCTACCTTGCTTAGCGATTGTTGATCTTCCAAAAACCTCGCAAACCATCGATTTCAAAGCAGATACTTTAATCTTAGAAAATGTTCAAGATCCTGGAAATGTCGGGACATTGCTTCGTTCAGCAGCCGCGGCGAATATAAAACAAATCATTTGCACCCAAGGTTCAGCTTCTCTTTGGTCTCCACGTGTGTTGCGTGCAGGTATGGGCGCTCACTTTAGTGTTAACTGTTTTGAAAATTTTCAGTTAACCGACATTCTTCCAAAATTTGAAATCCCTGTTTTTGTAACTAGCTCGCACCGATCAACAAGCCTTTATTCAAAAAATTTAACTCAGGCCTGTGTCTGGATCTTAGGAAATGAAGGTCAAGGTGTCTCTGATTATGCACTTGAGCATGCAGAAGCTGTCACCATCCCACAACCTGGTGGTCAAGAGTCTCTAAATGTCGCGATTGCTGGATCAATCTGCTTTTTTGAAATGGTCCGCCAACGTCAATAAAACGTTAATTTACTTTAAATGCGCTTTATTTGCGGAAAAAATCAATTACACTGCTAAAATAATTGCTTAAGTTGTCAACGCATTCACCATTTTCAACGTTATATAGATAATGAATTGATAATAATGGTGGGTATCCATGACAGGATTTTCCATCTCTATGGATTTAGCACCTAAACAGGCTCAAACCGATAGCGGTACACATACAGGTACTGTTGAACAACGTCTTCGCTTTTTTATGCAAGACGTTACAGGTCGTGCGCTTGTAATGATGGAAAGTGCAACACAAGGTCAACAAGGCATTGCTATGGATTTAGTGCAAGAAGCATTTATCTCATTGCACAAATCATATTCAGATAAAACAGTGGATGAATGGTATCCCCTGTTTTACACTATTCTAAACAATAAATTACAAGACTGGAGACGGAAAGAAGCACGCAGAGCAAGCCCTTTCTCTTTGTTTAAAAAAATTAGTATAGATGATGACGAAGAACTAATTGATGTAGTTGATGAATCAACACCCAATCCATTCGAATTTCTAAATCAAGAAGTAACAATGGAAGAAATTCAGGATGCAATTCATAAATTACCTGTTCGTCAACAACAAGCATTCATGTTAAGAGCATGGGAAGGATTTGACACGATCACTACAGCTCAAATCATGGATTGTAGCGAAGGTAGTGTAAAAACCCACTATCACCGTGCAATACAAGGACTCAGAATCGCTTTAGAGCATTTAAATCCACATTCGGGAGGTTCATCAGATGAATAAAGATGAGTTCACCAAACAAGTGACTTCCAAACTAGACCAACTAGCAAAAGAACAGCATCATAATAAAATGCTGGTCATGAATCATGTTTTAGATACGGTCCAAAAGAAACCGACATCTTACTACAGTATTTGGAAAATGACTGGTTTTGCTTTGGCCGCTGCAATTACAGGTATTGTAGTTTTACCAAACTCAATAGATTTAGCAGATAAGCCACAAAATCAAGTAATCGTAAATCCAAAACTTTCACCACAAATGGTCGAAGATATGGAAATGTTAATGGCGTTTGGCGAGGATCGAGTTCCACATGGCAGCTAAAAAGTTAGCACTTGTTGTGTGTACGTTAGGCTTATTGCAAACAAGTTTTGCAAGTTCAGAACGTTTTTGGGTTTTTTCAAAACCAAATAAACCGACAACAGAAGAAACGTGGGAAGATCTATCACCTGAAGAGCAGCAACTCTTAATTAAACGCTATCAAACATTGAAAGAAATACCAACCAACCAAAGCACGCAACTACAACAGCGTATGGAGTGGTTTACGCAGCTACCTGAAGATGAAAAGCAAAAAATGCGTGATGTGTGGCAGAAAATGAATACTCAAGAACGCAATACCTTGCGTAAAAGAATGCAGAATGCCAGTATTGAAGAGCGCGTATCAATCAGAGAAGAATATCTAAGTAAATATGCAGAACATTAAAAATTATTTTAACATATAAAAAAATAGCGCCTTAAGGCGCTATTTTTTATCTTTTATTTTCTAAAACGACGGTAAGCTAATAAACCTATTAAGCCAAATATTGAAAACACTCCAATACTTCCGCCACCATTGTTACTTGCATTACGCGTATCATCAGTAGTTGTCGCTGTGCTAATAACACTTACTGTAGCAGTATTAGAAATAGCACCATCAGCATCATATACCTGATAATTGAATGAATAGTTAAATGGGTTGAATGTATTAGATTCCTTAATATAAATATTGCCACCGTAACATGTTTCTTTTTGATCAGGTTCTGGACATGCACCTTGGCGATCAGCAGTCACAACTAAATTTTTTGTTGGAACATTAGACAATCGTATTGGTAATTCAATCCCATCAGCATTTCTCCAAAATTGAGGTTTATTCGGCTCTTTATCAGGACCTTTACCACCCTCACCAGTATCACCAAAATCATTAGATAATTTTAATAAATCTAATGAAACAGTTTGATTCTGCTGATATTTTAGTGTCACAGATGTATTTTTAGCCTCAGGAGGTACATTAACAAATGCCGCTTTGATCAAACCTGAAGACTTAATATTAGAATCAGCTCTCGATTGAATCGTATATTTACAGAAAATCTTATCACCCGCTTGAGTGATCGTATCATCCTTTCTGTAGAAAATAATTTGTTCAAGATCGCTGTTCCATTCACAAACTAGATTCGGTTTATCCGTTTCATCGATGTTCGTGATCGTATCATTAATTTGCCCCTTTCCTAGAGCTTCTGTAGTAACAATGTAGTTCTCGTTATTGAAAAACTGTAATCTGTGACTGCCATCACTCAATACAATCTCTTGAGGAATAGGCAATTGATATCGGCTTAAATCGATATAAATTGCTCGATAATGTAAATTATTATTTAAACTTTCATTTAATTTCTTAAATTTTTCTAAATTATATTTATCTGATGTCAAGAATAATGAACTATCTGGATTTCTAATAAGAAATTCAAATCTTTCAATTTGTGCTTTATAACTTTCAGCTAGTTGTTTGATAGATGTATTCGATAAATCTTCCAAATCACCAGCTGTTAATTTCATTAATTCAACAGAACCAATATCACAACTATTGCGCGCATTAGGATCATAGAACAAAGTACCATCAACAATACGAGCTATTCCTCTTTGATCTTTGGCTCCACAGTTATCATTCTCAGCCGAACTTACATCCACTAGATCTGTTGTCGTTTTATTATTATTTGGATAATACAGTGGCATAAATGCCGTACTCTCAGACGCAGGTTGTAAACTACTTAATAATGTTCGCAAATTAGTGATATTACTTATATCTAAGTTTGTATGTTTCCCCTCTGGTATCACCTCTTTAGGCAAATCGCATTTATTTGATCCAGTTAGTGTAAGTGCATTGTAATCTAGGAATATTTGAGCTGATTTTTCCTCTGATGCAGGACCAAGTAAATAACGGCAAGCATAACTACTTGAATTATGTGATAAGATATTGAAACTTAATAATTTCAAACCAATTTTATCATACAAAAAAATTGTATTAGCTTGGTTTTCAACAATTGTGTTACTCATTAACTCGAGGCTACTAGCATTACTTAAAATACTAGATGTGTTATTAGTCGTATTACCTGCTTGAGTATCTCCAGTAAACTTCAACACAGTACCATTTGTAGAATTACTGGTATTTTTCGCAATTGTATTAGTGCTTAAATTAACAGTTGGCTCTCCACAAAAATTAAAAATACTAGCAGAATTTATTGAACCATTTTTAATTACACTACTTGATGATAGATTTATTTTACGTTGGGAATATACATTATCGTTGAAGCAACTCATTCCCAAGACACTACCTTCTGGGGAGACGTTATTTTCGATCACTGAATTCGAAATAGTTAAACCTGTAGTGGGACCAGCAAGGAAAATAGCACCACCAGAAATACCAGCTTGCGATGACAATATCTGTACATTTTGCAAACTAATATCTGCACCTGCATAAATCGCTGCACCACGATCATTTGTTTTGCCATTTCGAAGCATCAAATTATTCAGTGTTAATGCTTTAGAACCAATTGCTGTATTAAAAATTCGAGAAGCATTATTTCCATCAATAATGGTCTTATTTTCAGTTTGCGCTGGATATTGATTGGTAATTAGACTTCTCTTTTCCCAATCTACTGGTGCTGCACCATAAATCACAACATTAACATTAGGAACCAGCTCTTGCTTTAAGACATATATACCAGCTTCTAACTGAATTTGTTTTCTAGTAGCAGATGAAATATCAGATACTGTGCAGCCGCCGTAGTTTCTCCTAATTTCAGCGGCTTTTAGAGCTTCACGCAATGAACATGCGTTATTGTTCTCACCATCTTCGTCAACGAACGTATTAACTTTAATAACATCATTACTTGTAGCAGCGAATAATGGCATCGTTGCAACGATCATCGTTGCTAGAATTCCTTTTTTATAATTTTTCATCTCAATCAAATCCCTTTATCAAGCTTTAAATCTTCGGAAACCAATTAATCCTAATAACATTAGAATTGACGTTAATCCTAAACTACCACCAGAAACGTTTACTGTTTTACTTTCAAAATTATTTGGTGGATCTTGAACGATCGTTGTAGGAATGGTGATGTAATAATTTGAAACATCGTTGAAACGTGTGGTCGTTGTAATAATACGCAAATTGAATTTGTCTGCACCATGCCAATTGCCGTTAGGTGTATAAACAATATTGCCAAATTGATCAATTGTGAGCTTGCCTTTTGAAGGTGTTAATGTTTGCTGAACTTCTAGACATCCAGGCTGCCAATTTTGACCATCAGAACGTTTTCCTAATATACGCTCACATGATGCAGAATCTAACAGCTCACCATCTAATAGACTTTCACTAATATTAAATTTAGCAACTTGCCCGTATAGAATATCTTGACCTGCAATTGGAACTTCAGCTCTATTAACTATCAGCTCTATTGCACCTAAATCACAAAGCTCATCATACCCACTTCTATTTTTACCACGCTGATCACTTGCTTCACAACTTGCTAAACCGATAGAAGTCCCATCACTGTATATTCTTCCTTTATTAACAATTAAGGAATCGGATAAAGTTGAATAGGAGGTCAATAATCTTGGTTTAAAAAAGCCAAGTAGTTGATCTTTGGGAGTTGTAAATGGACATAGTAGACCATCTGCAGGAGGTGCATCACATATATCTTTTTCAACACTGTCACCCGCAATTAATTTATGCTTTAGATTATTTTTATCCCACATAAAATTTGGTCGTTCAGCAGGTGCATGTAAATTACAGTCTGATGTTGTCAGCGTACTTTGAACGACTGACTCATCATCGGATGATGTAACACAATTTATAGCACCGTTATCAACAATTATACTATTTGATACAAATGCACTTGGAAATTTTTCTTCTGTAGTTGTCTCCCCAGTTGTTGTCTTGGAGGTCCATTTGGGTGCTTGCAAATATAATCCAGCAGCGTTTTTAATCATTGTTATATTATTAACCTCTGTACACGACAAATTTCATAGGGCCCTTGTCCTATCAGGCTTTTTCTTTCTTAAAATTGCGAGCACTTTCTTAAATTCTTCTTTTTTTCCAAAACCAATCAAAC
>NZ_JBPKBJ010000087.1:0-13132 GCF_051390655.1 Acinetobacter sp. P1(2025) | reverse complement strand
TGTGCTGAAAAGGCTGCCGACGCATAAAGCGACCCAAATAGAAGAATTACTGCCACATCGCTGGAAATCCAACTCAAATTAAAAAATAGGCATGGGGTTCAGCGGACGCTTACGATCTAAGTCTTCAGCTCTAAGATAAAAAAAAGGAACATCCTTACTTTTACCTGAAATAAAATCTTTTACTATGCCTGATTTGCCAGAACCTCTAGATCCTGTTACAAACACAAAATCACTTGTATCATAAGCTTCTGAAATTTTTGGTAAATAATCATGTCTGCTAACATGAAAGTCTTGAATTTTATTAGAAATACCACCAAAGATGTGACGGCCACGCTCTTGGAGTTTAAAAAAATCCTTTTCAAAATTAACTTTACTATTAACTTGAAATAACTCCCTAACTTCCTTAGGAGTATTTTCGAGCGTTAGTGTCCCAGCATTTTGGTTATAGTCCTGAACACACGTAATGACTTTAGAGAATATAAGTTCCGGTGATTCATCCGAATGACATTGAATAAGAGAACATAATAAATGAGCAACTACCGAATGTTTAGCATCTAAATCAAAGGAAACTAGATAAAATACTCGGAGAAATTCCCAAAACTGTTCATCAGTTATTGTCTGATTAGCATTAGCATGATCTAACTGCTTTCTTAACGCCCTTAACTTATTTAGCTTCGCTACGCTAGTAAATCCTTTAGTATTTGATTTTTTGATAAATTCAGAGGCACTTGATGAATACCTAGCCCATTCTAAAAGTGGAAGCGTATTAGCGATATCCAACTTAGGAAGTGGTCCTGTAATTAAAGCAATCGCATCATTTTTTTTATCAAAAGAATCCTTTTGAAAATCTTCCCATGCACTCTTTATAACATCTGAAAAAATAGAACTATTTTCATCACTTCCAATCGAGTCACTTATGGTTATTTCATGTTTTATTTGGGCATACAACTTACTTTTACTACCCAATTTATCTGATGCCACTAAAACAAAATCATCAGTATTCGAACCATCATATTTATTTTGGAATTTTAACTCTTGAGGCCTCATATTTTGAGACAAACATGGGACACAAGATTGAGTAAGTAGTGCGATAGCAAATGATGCTTGAACTCTAGTTTCGAAATTTACACCACCTCCACCTGTTGAAAATGGATTGCTTTGTTTTTTTGAGTCCACGCTCATTCTAGTCTTCCCTCAATGAATATATAACGCTAAAAATCATGATTATCATGCTAATTAAGATAATTGAAATATGTGATAAAAGTTAAAGGCTTTTTCTCCTTTTATCATTCTTATAATGATTTTTTTCAAGTTCAATCCATATTTTTGCTTCCATATAAATATCTTCAATAAATAACGGCACTTGAGTGTCTTCCTGCTCATTATCAAGTAGTAAATGGAATCTAGCTGTAAATTCATCCCAACTCTTGATATCAGAAATATAGGCATACGGACAAAGTTCAAGGAGATATCCAAGCCACCTCGACTTAGTAGCTTCCCAATGCTTAGTAGTCATTTTATTGTCAAATGGTTTATTAAAATTTAAGACTTCATACAAGCGTCTTTCAGAATGGATTTGATCTATATATGCACGATCTTCCTTAGATAATTTTTTAGCTTTTGTTCGTGCATTCCGATAGATGCTATCATTCGCTGGTCTAGACTCATGCTTTTTACATAATAATTGTTTTGTTTTCCTTGATTTTTCTTCAGGAAATCTTTGCTCATGCATAATAACTACAGTTTGTAGAGGTCTTTGTTCACCAATTGATTCAACTCTCCTAAAACAAAATGTACACCAATCAATTTTAGGTCGGCGAGTATAAATTCTATGATGCTCATCATCTTTTTTATCTAGTAGCTGACCCTTCGAAAACAAATGAGTAATTTCATATATGAAATGTAAAAACTCAACGGCTTTTCTAAATTGTCGCGTATTTCCTATATTTTTAATCAGCCATACATCTTGATCTAATTTTAATGAATGAAGTTTATAAGTTTTATAAATCAGTTCGGAAAAATCGAAACACATAAACTTATCAGTAAGCATTTCTGCTAAATTTTCTGTCACTCCTAAATCATATAGATCTTTTCTAATCATCGGAAATTGCTCAAGATAGTAAATAAATTTTTCGGAAAATATTTCACAAAATAAAGGCAAAATATTTAACTTTCCGAAAGCTTTCGTACCTTGTTTAGCCACAGTAACTTTATTATTTTCTATCAATTTTTTAAGCTTTAAAAATTCGACTTCACAATCTGCTAGACGAGCATCTCTGTCTAAAATACCGTCTAAAAAAACATCAGAATATCGATCAAACGCCACTTTTTCACGTTCCTATAAAATTTGAAATGCAATTTTCCGAATAATCGCATAGAACAAAAAAAAATAAAAAAATAAGCTCAGCTCAATACAACAACACAGTGAGCAAATATGAATAGATCTAACCAATTTCAAAAAGAAATAGTTTTGAATATAGATATACACCTGACGCCAACTTTGGCGAAATGCGCCGAAACTCATAGCGTTGACTGTAACCATTCTACTCAGTTCTCACATCAAATCAATGCCTTATGGACTGTTACACAGTTACTCTTTGGAGAGACCAATGAAAACTAAGCCAATTGCGATCCGAGTACCGCTTGCGCTTGCAATTTCTCTTGAGAGACAAGCTGAACGTGAAGCAATAACCCTAGCTGATGTAGTTCGTCATATTTTGGCTACTAGTCAATCAAGTCACAAGGATCAGCTCTTAGAAAAACTGGTAGCGATTGAAACCCAAATGAAATTGTTACGCCAAGGTCAGAATCAAATTATCAACAAACTTTCTGAATTCGATGTTGAAGGGAACTAAACATGACAAATGGTCTAAATAAAAAGCCAGAATGGCGATTTGAGGAAGGCTTAGTAATTACAGGCGTTACTTTTTTGGCTACATCTATAGCACTTGAGTTTCTCTCATGGCATATACAAGTGCCAATGACACGGGACATCGTGTGGACAGATTGGCCGTTGTTACCAAAAGCCTTATTGGGATGTACGTTGTCAACATTATGTATGGAGACCAAATCATGGTTAGAAATTTCAGCAATGCTCAATGTATCTGGCTATAAAAAATGGTTCCTTTGGCATTTTTACATGCCATTGGTTATCGCATTACCTACCTCATGCTTCTTTGGTTATCTATCTGCAAAACCTCGTGATCATTATTATGCCAGAGGAAATGTGCTTTTATCAGGTTCAGATGCTGTAACCTACGCAAAAAAGCAAGCTAAAGCGATTAATAAAATATTACATGTTTCTGATTTACCACAAGGTTTATTAACTCATCCAAAAATTCGATTGCCCATTGGTTCTGACACCAGAGGAACACTATATTGGGGTGCACCAAATGCAGGTAAAACTCAAACCTTGATGCCAGCAATATTAGATGCTTTGGAACAACAACCAAACGCTAAAACATGCATACTTGACAATAAAGGTGACTTTACAGAAATTTTTCATGAAAATCAGTCAATTATATTAGCACCTTGGGATGCCCGTTGCATAGCTTGGGATATTGGACAAGATATACGGACAGAATTGGATGCTGGACTTTTAGCACAATCTTTAATCAAAGAAGTCAAAGGTGATAATGCGGTTTTTAGCGATGCAAGCCGCGTTGCATTAATCGGTTTTATTGTTTGTCTACAACAAAAATATGGTATGAATTGGGGGTGGAAGCATTTAGCTGAATGCTTGGAGTGGTCACTCGAATATACGATTGATGAATTCCAACGCTTTTACCGAATTGGTCTTGGGATTTTCAAAGAAGGTAGTAAATCTAGCGATAGTGTTTATTTTAGCTTAATTGCTAATCTTTCATTTTTGCGTCAACTTGCCCAAGCATGGCCTAAGTCTGTCGGTGGATTGAGTTTAAGAGAATGGATTCGTGATGATTCAGATGAAAAACCAATTCTGTTATTGCAAGCAAGTAAAGCATTTCCTACCGTGAGTGATGCTTATATTTGTGCAGTGTTGAATGTACTAATCAAACTGATTTTATCCCCCAATTTTATCGACTCATCAACACGACGAATCCATTTTGTTTTAGATGAAATTGCACAAATTCCATATATTGAGCAGCTTAAAAATTTGGCTGCATTGGGTAGATCAAAAGGCGCTTGCATTTGGTTAGGCATTCAAGACTTTGATTTGCTTGTACATAACTATGGACAGCATGAAGTCAACTCGATCATTGGTATGATGCAGACAAAAATCATTTTAAGCATGGGATCAGGCACTAGTGCTGATTTTGCATCAAAACTGATTGGTGATCGTGAAATCTTCACACAAGATTTTGATGAAAATGGCAACCGAATCCCATTGACGCAAGCACAACGATTGGTTGCACCGTCTGAAATTTCACAATTACCACAACCTACACTACAAAGTGGCATCCATGGATGGATGACGATTACTGGCTGGGATGCTGTACTTCGCCTAAATTGGCCGATCAAAAAGTTTGAAAAAGTCCGTGAAGGTGTAGAACTCGCTGAATGGATTGATCAAATCCCTGTTGCAGATGTCACTGATGATGTGGTTCAAGCTACAGTTTCTTCAGGTAAAAAACGCTTAATTAAAAATTCTAAAAATTCGGGGGATGAGTCATGATGAGTTTTAAATCCATCTCAAATAGCTCACAAGCAGTATTGTATTACGAAAGTTTGGCAACAGAAGACTACTATGAATTGGGCGGTGAACCATCGGGTTACTGGGTGGGGGCACTTAAATCAGCAATGTATCTTGCTGGTGAAGTAAAAAATGGTGAATTAGGAAAAATGTTGCAAGGCTATCACCCTACTTCGGGTGAGGCCTTGGCCTCAAACGCTGGAGTTGACCATAAAGGCGGTTGGGATATGACATTTTCTGCCCCCAAAAGCGTGAGTGTTGCATGGGCATTGGCTGATCAAGAAACTCGTACAGCCATACAGGCAGCACAAAAAAAGGCAGTTGAAGCAGGAGTTAGATTCCTTGAAAAACACGCATTTAGTAGCCGTGATCGTAATGAAATGGCTGGCTCTATTCATCAAGTAATTGCTGTTGCTTATGAGCATAGTACAAGTCGATCACAAGATCCGCAGCTACACACACATGCAATAGTCGCAAATTTAGGTCTACGTACAGATGGTTCAGCATGTGCAATAGACTTTGATTCTCGTTGGAAATTGGCAACAGGTGCAGTTTATCGTGCTGAATTAGCATATGAATTACAACACCTTGGCTTTCAGATTGAACAAGATGTTAAAAAGTCATTCTTAATCAATGGAATACCACAGAAACTATGTGATGCTTTTTCTAAACGACGCCACGCAATCGTAGAGCAAGCAGAAAAATACGGTGCTATTAGTGCACAAGGTATGCAGATTGCTACCTTTGCAACTCGTGAAAACAAAACAGGTGAAATTTCACGCTCTCAACTATTTGCACAGTGGCAAAGTGAAGCCATGCAATTGGGCTATCAACCTGATTTGGTGCAGCAATGCCAAAATTTTCAATCAACAGAGCATTCGCTACTTAGTCCAATGGAAATATTTAACGAATTGCATCAACAAATGTCAACTTTTACACCACAGCAATTGCATCATACAATTGCAGTAGCTGCTCAAGGTTATTTGAATGCTGATGGTGTGAATCAATATGTTAATGACATATTGCAGCATCCTGAATTAGTACGATTACAATCTATTAATCCCAAGCTAGATCGAGGTCTTGATCAAAACGAGTTGCGTTTTACCACGCAGACACAATTGATTTTAGAACAGAAATTACTAGATCAGGCTAGAAATCGGCAACATGAAACTATGCATCAAATTCAGGTCAGTCCAACCTTAATAGAACAATCAAAGCTGACGGTAGAACAACAACGGGCATTTGAGCATATCACGACGGAATCTGGTGGTATCAAACTCATACAAGGTATGGCCGGCACAGGGAAAGGCTACTTGCTTGGTGTGGCACATTTAGTTTGGGAACAGAAAGGTTTTAAGGTAAGAGGTGCGGCTCTTGCAGCAAAAGCATCTCAAGGTCTGCAAGAATCTACACAAATCCCATCACAAACTTTGCATTCATTGATTCATCAACTCAACACTGGGAAAACAGAACTGACTAGTAAAACCATATTAGTGCTCGATGAGGCAGGCATGGTTGGCTCAAAACAATTGGCACAAATTCTTGATCATGCAGAACAAGCCCATGCAAAAGTTGTGTTGGTTGGTGATCATCAACAGTTACAACCTATTGATGCTGGCGGTGCATTCCGTTTTTTAGCACAAAATTTAGGTTATGCATCTCTACAAAATATTCAACGTCAAAAAGAATTAGCTGATCGGAAAATTGTGATGCAACTCGCAACAGGTCAAAGTCAACAAGCACTAGATGCTATTCGAAAGAAAGGTAATTTGCATGTTCAACAAACTAAAGGGATGGCAATACAAAATCTAATCGAAGACTGGTGGCAAATAAAAATGGAAAAATCATTTGCATCTACTTTAATTCTTGCAGGAACACGTAATGATTTATATCAGCTTAATCAAGCAGCACGTTTGAAAATGCAGAGTTTGGGACTACTAGGTGCAAGTTGTGAAGTTGAAACCATTCACAATGATGTGCATTCTTTCCGTGAATTTGCCGTAGGTGATCAGATTCTATTTTGCAAAAATCAACGTAGATTAGGTATTACCAATGGTGATGTTGGGATACTGAAACAGATTGAGATCAATCAAGATGGTTACTGGCAATTTCAGGTTGAACGCCAAGATGGTCGCTTTGTTGAATTCAGTTTAACCAATGATGAAAACATAAAATCCGGGTATGGTGCAATTGATCATGCTTATGCCCTATCTGTGCATAAAGCACAAGGGATGACCGTTGACCAAGCTTTTGTACTCAGTTCAGATTCAATGATGGATCGTGAGTGGAGTTATGTTGCTTTTAGTCGTGCAAGAGAACAAACCCATTTCTATTGCTCAGGTGAAATTGAAACACAACTTGAAGCGAAGATGGGACGATCAAGACAAAAAGACACGAGTCTAGATTATACAGTAAGTATGGAAGCTCAAGAGCAACTTGAACTATAAAAAGGTGAAGCACATGCAAACGCTTAGCCTAATTGAAGCTGCTAATTTCCTTCACATGCACCCTGAAGAATTGCGCAGAAGAGCTAAACTTGGACATATTCCAGCAGCTAAACCTGCAAAATCATGGGTTTTTATCGAAGATGATCTTGCTGAATATTTACGCTCGCTTTATCCTAATCCTAGGCAAGCGTTGCAAGTGACTTCACCAATGGAGTTAAAACAATGTCACTTATCAAACGCAATAATATCTGGTGGATCGACTTCACAACACCGAGTGGTAAGCGAATTAGACGTACTACTGCAACGGAAAACAAAGTCGAAGCGCAAGAATTCCATGATCGATTAAAAGCTGAATTTTGGCGAGTACAAAAGCTAGGTGATAGACCGACCTATACTTGGGATCAAGCTGGTATACGTTGGTTGGATGAAACTCAGCATAAGAATACCCACCAAGATGATGTCAGTAAATTGATTTGGTTACAGCAGTTTCTTCGTGGGAAAATCCTTATGGACATTTCTCGCGATGAAATTATTTCGATAGGTGAAGTTAAAAAACGAGAATCGAGTGCTGCAACTGCAAATCGATACCTTGCCTTAATTCGAGCAATCCTTAATAAAGCTTGTAACGAATGGGAATGGATTGATAAAGCACCGAAAGTAAGAATGTATAAAGAAATCAAACGCCGTGTTAGATGGATTACAGCTGAGCAAGTTAAGATTTTACTTGATGAGCTACCTCCCCATCAGAAAATAGTAACGGTATTTGCTCTTTCAACTGGACTTAGACAAGCCAATATTTTAAATCTTACTTGGCAACAAGTGGATTTAAAGCGAAAAACGGCATGGATTTACGGTGATCAAGCAAAAGGTAAAGAAGATATCCATGTTTCGTTAAGTGAACATGTAGTTAATTTACTTAAAACTCAGCTCGGGAATCATCCAGAATATGTTTTTACATATCGTAAAAAGCCTATTGGAAATATAAATACACGGGCTTGGCGGAAAGCTTTAGAACGAGCTGGAATAGCCAACTTTCGTTGGCATGATCTAAGACATACTTGGGCGAGCTGGTTGGTTCAAAATGGCACGCCCTTATATGATCTTCAGGAGATGGGCGGCTGGCAAAGTTCTGAGATGGTCAGAAGGTATGCTCACTTAGCTCCAGCAAATTTAAGTAGGCATGCTGAAGTTGTAAGTTCCATGCTTTATGGCACAAATGTGCCACAGCCTGAAATTAAAAAGGACTTACAATTACTGTAAGTCCTTGAAAAATTTGGTGGGCCCACCGTGACTCGAACACGGGACCAACGGATTATGAGTCCGCTGCTCTAACCAACTGAGCTATAGGCCCTAAACCGTTAAAATCATTGAATACAATAATTTAACTTGCGGCAGATTCTACATAATTCAGTTTTGCAATGCAATAATTTTTATGCAGATGTTCAACTCTATTGTACGTTAATGCATCAATTTACTTAGTTGCGTTCATATACTGGGAAATTGTTAAGGACTAAGTCTTAGAAATTATTTGTTCATTATTCAACCAAATTCATTTCATAAAAACAAAATAAATAGGTACTGTAGTACATCATAAAATTATAAATTAATATATTTTATTTGCTGGATTAAATTTATCATTTGAAAAATTCAATTTATTAAAAACTTTAAAACCAGTTTTTATATAAATTCATATATTAATTTAAAATCTCCTTTATAATAAATTATGTCAATCTCATTTACAATTTAAAGATCTTAAAATAAAAAAAGCTAAAGCACCTATTCAGCACTTTAGCTTTAAAAAATTAGTAGCAAATAATTATAAATTACTTGGCAACTGTATTCTTATAAATCACACCATCTTTCATGATTACCACAAAGTTAGTTTCAGGATTTGAAACCAAGTTTATATTCTCAATTGGATTCCCATTTACTAAAAGTAAATCTGCTAAAGCCCCCTCTTCCACTACTCCCAGTTTCCCAGGATATGGATTACGAGGTCCAGAAAGTGCAAGCAACTCAGCATTGGTTGAAGTAGCCATTTTTAAAACCTCTGGGGCTGTATACCAATGTGTCATCGTCGCAAGAATTGCTCCTTGATTTTTAGCCATCTTCGGATCAAATAAAATATCGGTACCCCAAGCTACTTTGAGTTTATATTTCTTAGCTAATTTAAATGCATTATCAGTACCTTTTTGTACTTCAATTTGCTTAACCCTTGCCTCACCTTGCTGTGGATTGGAATATTCATTATCAAGAAATGCTTGACTACTTAACCAAGCATTTTTTTGCGCCATCATTTTAATCGTTGGCTCATCTATCAGTTGTGCATGCTCAATTACTTTAACACCACCTTTAAGTGCCGCTTGAATTGCTCGAGGTGTATAAGCATGAACTGAAACATATGTTCCCCAATTTTCAGCCGCATTTACCGCCGCTCTAAATTCTTCTTCTGAATATTGAGCTACATCAATTGGATCATATTGAGAAGATACACCACCTCCAGCAGCGAGTTTGATCTGAGTTGCACCGAGCATCAATTGTTCTCGGACTCGTTTAGTCACTTCAGAGGGCCCATCTGCGATAACGCCGCCACCAATTTGTTCACCACGGCTATGTGACGCACTTGATGATGGTATTTCATAAGTCATACGAAAGTCACCATGACCACCAGTTTGTGAAATCATTGCACCTGATGGCCAAATTCTTGGACCGTTAATAATATTTGAGTCAATCGCACGCTTCAAAGAGAATGTTGGTCCACTCATATCACGTACACTAGTAAAGCCTCGCATCAGCGTATTATTTGCTTCTGCTGCGGCACTAAAATTAAAGTCAGCTACTTCTGAAGTAAGTAATTTGGAAACTGGCATTGCTGCCATCATCGCATGCCAATGTGCATCAATTAATCCTGGCATGAGTACTTTTTGATTAGCTTCTATAACAATCGTGTCATTCGTGGTTTGGATTGGACTTCTAGATATTGATTGTATTTTATTCCCTCGAACTAGGACATTCATAGGTGCAGTTAGTTTATTGGATTTACCATCAAAAATTTGTACGTTTTTAAATAGGACTCCATCTGGTTCTTTGGTACTTGCCTGCGAAGTTTGTGAAATATCCGAGTGCGCAAACGCAGTTGTAATTAAACTGAGAAAAAGCATTCCCGTTGTGTTAATTTTTGCAATCAACTTCATAACACCGCTTCCTAAATTATAAAAATAATATAAAAATCTTATACTTGTATTTTTATAGCACAAAGATTTCTTGTTAAATTATTTATCATTTCTAACTGAGTTTAAAGCAACTCTTGTTTGTTTTTCGTGAACATTACCTGTGAAAAAGGATTGACGTAATATTCAGTTTAACGATTTTATTCTAAGCATGGAAATTTAATCATTCATGTAATTTTTTATCTAATCCATCTAAAGATTGAACAACCAAATATTGCAATTTTTTATTCTATAAAATCTACAATCATCTATTTAAGAGTGGGAAATTTCCTAGACTTTTACGATGATATTTGCACAAGCAATTGTATATGAATAATAAAAAATACTCGTGTTTAAATATACTTTATTCAGAATAAGCACTAGAATTTGATAATGCTAAATGAGTTAAAACTATGAACATAATCAAAAATACTTCTCGAAATGCTTTATTCATTTTAGTTACTTCTTCAACACTTTTTAGCATAGGTTGTAGCTCAACCCCTATCAAATTAAATGATGTAGATACGCCCAACTCCCCAAAAAAAACAAATTTCTCATACCCAACACCCGATCATTTTTTAGGTGAGAAGCTTCAAGTCAACGAAGAGAAACTAGCTTATGAAATTTCTCAACATATTGAAGAAACTATTCGCAAACAATACGCGACAAAATTAGCACTACGAGATGCTCATCCTAAAGCCCATGGTTGTGTGAAAGCAAAATTCGAAGTTTTACCAAATTTAGCCGAAAAATTTGCACAAGGCATTTTCATACCCAATAAAAATTATGATGCTTGGATCCGTTTTTCAAATGCATCTAGTGATGCTTCAAAAGCAGACTATGAAAAAGATGCTCGTGGCATGGCGATTAAAATTTTAGGCGTTAAAGGCAATAAAATTCTAGAAAATGAAAAAAATGCCACGACTCAAGATTTTATTATGATTAATCATCCTGTTTTCTTTGCAGATAATGCAAGTCGATATCTTAAATTTGTGGATGCAACCAGCAGTGATATTATCTTAAAAAAACTAAAACTCCCTTTTACACTTGGTTTTAAAGGTACAAAAAATGCTTTTAGTGCCGCGAACTCAAAAATAACTAATCCAATAAATAGTCGTTATTGGTCGATGGTTCCCTATCAACTTGGATCAGGAGCTGATAGAAAAGCAGTAAAATACTCAGTTAAACCATGCACACAGACTTCCGAGTTTATAACTAAACAAACAAACCCTGATTATTTAAGAACAGTGCTTAGAAGCACCTTACAGGAAAAAAATGTTTGTATGGAATTTATGGTTCAACCAAGAACGTCATCTAACATGTCTGTCGAAGATTCAATGACCGAGTGGAAAGAGTCGATCGCCCCATTTTATACTGTTGCAATCATAAACATTCCTAAACAAGAGTTTGACACCCCAGAACAAAATCAGTTCTGTGAGAATCTTTCATTTACACCTTGGCATTCCTTGCCTGAACACAAACCTTTAGGCGCTATCAATCGTATGCGTAAAATCATTTACGAAAATATAAATACTGTTCGCCATCAGATGAACGTTATCCAAAGAATTGAGCCGTGAATAACACCTCAATTCTAGATACATTAATCTAATGTAAAATAATAACTTAAGAATATAGTGAATATGCTTTTCTAGAAGTAAAGATTTCTCTAAAACAAATAAATCTAAAATATGCTAGGCTGGTGAGTTTTTTAAACGAAACAGACTGCTATGAAAACCAACAAACATTATGAGGCAGGAAAGTTTCAGTGGGCTTTTTTACTGCCCAAATACTGGGGTATTTGGATTGCAATATCCCTACTTATGATCGGTGCAATGTTACCTTGGTCTATTCAGCACAGAGTTGCAAATTGTTTAGCAAAATTCGCATGGAAATATCTTCATTCAAGAAGAAAAACTACACTTAAAAACTTAATGATATGTTTTCCCGAAAAAGATGCTGAATCATTATACAAAGATGGTCAAGAGGTCTTTTTCAATACCATGCTTGGAGTATTTGAAGCATTAAATGCATGGTATTGCCCTAAATGGTATAAAAATAGAATTCATATCCATGGTATCGAACACATTAACTCAGCAAAAGGACATGGAATATTACTATTAGGAAGTCATACCACTCTACTGGATGCTGGAGGATTTATCAGTAGTCGCTTCTTTGATCTAGATGTAGTTTATCGCCCTCAAAACAATCCTCTACTTGATATGATGATTACAAGATGCAGAGCATCTAGCTATAAACATCAGATATCAAAAGATGATATGAAAGGGTTAATTAGCAGTCTAAAAGCTGGACGAGCTATTTGGTATAGTCCCGATCAAGATTTTGGACTCAAACAAGGTGTGATGGCTCCATTTTTCGGTGTACAGGCAGCAACATTAACCGCACATAGACGTCTAATTAAAATTGCCAATGCTGTAGCGATTCCTTTATTTTTCTATCGAACTGGAGATATTAAAAATCCTCAGTATCATATTTTATTAGAGAAGCAGCTTGAGAATTTTCCTACAAATGATGAAATTAATGATGCGACTCGTGTAAATTTAATATTAGAAAATCAAATTCGTACTCAACCAACACAATATATGTGGTTCCATCGCCGCTTTAAAACACGGTTAGTAGGTCAAGATAAGATCTATTAATTATAGATAAAATCATGTTAAAACCTCAATAAAGTGATGTGGATCTATGATTTTAGACCACGTCTATAAGTGATAATCTACTCCCCAATAAGCATGGGAAATGCTTGTTTCTGGAGTCAACCATGACACGAAGAAAACGTCGTAATC
>NZ_JBPKBJ010000086.1:0-13464 GCF_051390655.1 Acinetobacter sp. P1(2025) | reverse complement strand
TGAATTTTATGATCGACATTTCTCAAAAGTAATGGCAGCATAATTTAAATATTTAGAGCGGATTTATCACTTATAAAACTAGATTGAGTGGTCTAATTAACGGAACCACATCATTACTGTTAGCTGGAATAATTTGATTGTCAAAGTCCATACGGAAAGCAGTTAACTCGTAACGAACTGCATCTTGCTGACCTCTTAAACCCAACTCCCAACTTACCGCAGTTTCTGCATCTAGTTTTTGATCTTTCATTCCACTGAGTGAGTCACCATTTAGTGCAGGTGAGAATGCCTTGTAGACACTAGCGTAAAGCTGAACAGCTGGAATGAATTGGTAGGTAACACCTAATCCGGGCATTACTTCGGTATTTGAAGTTTTAACTGTTTCATTTTTTTGTTTGTCATCACGTTGCTGTTCATAGCGTTCAACACGGACACCAGGCGTTACGGATAATTGATCTGAAATATCGAAACGGTTTTGAGCATACAAAGCAACACTCTTCGCAGAATCTTTAGTATCTTTTGCTGTTGTACCTGTGCGTGGTGTAGCTCGAGTTGCATTAATCGTAACGTCATCCATTTTCTCATTCATCAAGCGCAAGCCAATCTCAGCTTCACTAGGAATATTAAAAATAGTATTTTTTGCAATCAGACGAGTTTCCGCTCCAATACGTTCAAAAGCACGATTATTGCCACTTACATTATCAGTATAAATCCAACGACCTGCAGCTTGTGAAGCTGTAGCATTCACGCCATAGCGCCAGTAATCACGATTCATTTCACTCCAATACAGCAATGTTTGAAGTTCAGTATCTGGATTAATATCCCAACGATGATTGATATCAAAAGAATTACGCTCTGTTAAGAACCAGTCATCAGGTGCAGGATTATTCTTTTTCTTAGCATGATACTCACCCAAGAACTGACCACGATATGAAATATTGGCATCATTTTCATAATGAGTAAATTTAACGCCAACCCATTGATTATCACCAATGGCTGTACCTGCTTTGATAACGGCATCTTTCATTTCATAGCTTTTATCCATGAAACCGTCACTTTTCGCCCAACTTAAAATCGCTCCAACATTGCTATCTTTCGTTGGAGAACTGCCACCCAATTCAACAGTTGTCTTATAGGTATCCCAAGATCCAATTGATAGATCAACAAGAGCACCATCTTTAGGTTGTTTAGTACGATAATTTACTACACCACCAATATTCATAGGTCCATAACGCAACGCAGAAGATCCCTTAAGAACTTCAATGCTATCCATACGTTGAATACGAGGATTATAATAACGACCATTTCCAACAAATAAGCCAGCCGCTACAGGTACACCATCTTCTAAAATAAGTGTTTTGTAATCAGCCGAACTAATTCCTCGCATACCAATATTGGCAACAATTGCAGACTCCTCTTCAGGTTTAACATACACACCTGATACGCGTTTTAAAATTTCTTCAGTAGAGCTTGGAGTGAATTGTTGAATTTGCTCTTGGCTTACAATTACCGCTGCACCTGGAATTTTTGAAATTGAATCTTCTTGTGAGCCAATCACTTGAATCGTAGGTAATACAACAACTTGTTGAGTTTGTTCAGTAGCAGCATAAAGCATTGGTGCAAAACCACCAAACAGCAAACCACTCATAACAATTTGATTTTTAATAAATAAATACTTTTCCATGTGACCCCTATAATCAATCATCAGATTGAAATTCAGATTAAACTTAAAATAACCTTAAAAAACTGCGCAATTATAATACAAATAAAAACAATTATCAGTTAATGTTTTAATTTGAGTGGTATTTTGTTGCTATCAGGTTGGACTGCCACCACTCTCCTAGACAAATTTCGTCTATTCTTTGGACTGCCACCACTCTCCTAGACAAATTTCGTCTATTCTGAGTTAAGATACCTTTTTAGTTCTTCTGTAAATTCTGCGTGCAAACATGAGACTTAGCACTTAAATCATTAAATAAAACCCTACCTTCCTCAATGAAGGCTTAGGAGTAACAAATAAAATAAAAAAACTAACTTACTCTTTTGTTGCTAATTTCCTCATTCATTTTAGGAATCCTTTTTGTCAATCAAGCTCAATTTGTTAAGATGGCTGTCGAAAAAGGGTTTACACCAAAACTGTATTTTGTAATTTAGTGATTTTGATATCGAAAGTTAAGATTTCTTGATTTCGATCAATTTTAGACAGTAATGGTAAAACTTTATTTAGTAATATATTTTCAATTTAAGGACTTATAACGCATGAACAGTGACTCAGTTATGGCTGATCTCTCATCTCACACGCCGATGATGCAGCAATACCTAAAAGTCAAAATGGAGTATCCACATGCGCTTTTGTTCTATCGTATGGGTGACTTTTACGAACTCTTTTTTGAGGATGCCCATTTAGCTGCAAAATTACTTGGTATCACACTAACCCATCGTGGTAAAACAAATGGTGAACCAATTCCAATGGCAGGTGTTCCCTACCATTCAGCTGAAGGATATTTAGCACGTTTAGTAAAGTCAGGTCGTACCGTTGCAATTTGTGAACAAGTTGGTGAAGTTACGGGTAAGGGACCTGTAGAACGTAAAGTAGTCCGAGTTTTAACACCTGGTACCTTAACTGATGATGCGCTTTTATCAAGTTATCAATCCTCAAATTTAGTTGCTCTGTGTATACAACAAAATCAAATTGGTTTTGCATTACTTGATTTGAGTGCAGGTATTTTTAAAGTTCAACAACAAACATATAAACCTGAACAATTACCAATAGAACTTGCTCGTTTGATGCCAAGTGAAATCTTGATTGATGAGGATTTAGTCGATCAAAACATCATCGAACATATTAAGAAAAATTTAGATTGTCCAATTACCAAAAGACCGAATGTAGATTTTAATCAAAATAATGCTCAAAAGACGTTGTGTGACCAGTTTGCTGTCTCCACCTTATCAGGCTTTGGGTTAGATCCAATTCCTCTGGCAAAGGCGGCTGCGGCTGCGCTTATTCATTATGCTAAAGAAACACAAAAAACAGCCCTACCTCACATCCGTTCTATACAGATCGAACAGAGTACAGATTTCATTGCTTTAGACCCAATTACACGTCGTAACCTTGAAATCATCGAACCGTTATTTGAGCATGGAACATCTTTATTCCAATTAATCAATGATTGTCAAACTGCGATGGGTGGTCGCTTACTGAGTCGCACACTCATGCAGCCCATTCGAGATACAGCAATACTCGATGCTCGTTTGGATGCAATTGAGCAATTATTGAAAGGTTATCACGAATCACCTGTTCGCTTAGTTTTGAAAGAAATCGGCGATATTGAGCGTGTACTCAGTCGAATAGCTTTAGGTAGTGCCCGACCACGTGATTTAGTTCAACTTCGCCAAGCCTGTGCTCAAATTCCTTTTTTAAGACATGCTTTAGCGCCTGTACTCAACATTGAAAAATCCAAACTATTAATTGAGCTTGATCAGCAACTTGGTGATTTCAAAAGTCTACACCAACATCTTATTGCAGCAATTGTTGAAAACCCTCCTGTACTTTTACGCGATGGAAATGTAATTGCAGAGGGATATGATGATGAATTGGATGAATTACGCAAAATACGTGATCATGCGGGTCAATTTTTAATAGATTTAGAAATCAAAGAGCGTCAGCGAACTGGCATCAATACGCTGAAAATTGGCTACAATCGTGTCAGCGGATACTATATCGAATTAACACGAGCTCAAGCTGAGCAAGCCCCTGCCGATTATATTCGTCGTCAGACACTTAAAAATGCTGAAAGATATATCACACCTGAACTTAAAAGCTTTGAAGATAAAGTGCTTTCGAGCGAATCTCGTGCGCTCGCTCGTGAAAAACTACTGTTTGAATCTTTATTGGATGAATTACGCCAAAATATTGCTCAATTACAGATGATGAGTGCTGCAATTGCTCATATCGATGTTTTAGCGAATTTTGCACATCAGGCAAGATTAAATAATTGGGCAAGACCTGAATATACACCAGAAACTTGTATCAAGATTCAGGCGGGTCGACATCCAGTGGTTGAGTCTTTAAACAAAGCTCCATTCACTCCAAATGATACATTCCTTGATCATCAACATCGTATGGCGATCATCACTGGTCCCAATATGGGTGGTAAATCCACGTTTATGAGACAAACAGCTTTAATTAGCTTGCTCGCTTATTGTGGTTGTTTTGTCCCAGCGAAATCAGCAAAACTCGGTTCTATAGATCGCATATTCACTCGTATTGGCTCAGCTGATGACCTGTCTACAGGCAAATCAACATTCATGGTTGAGATGACTGAAACTTCACAAATTCTACATCATGCAACAAGTCAGTCTTTAGTATTGATGGATGAAGTCGGACGTGGAACCAGTACATATGATGGCTTATCTCTAGCATGGGCATGTGTACTCGATTTAACTAAACGTATTAAGTGTTTATGTCTTTTTGCAACACATTATTTTGAATTAACAGAATTGGGTAGCGAAGCTGGAATTGACAACTATCACGTCACCGCGCAAGAGTTAAATGGTAATTTAATCCTATTGCATAAAGTACAGCATGGACCTGCAAGTCAAAGTCATGGTTTACAAGTCGCAAAATTGGCTGGTATCCCTGCTAATGTGATCAAAGATGCACAAAAACGTTTGAAAATACTGGAAAAACAGCAACATCAGCATTTGCAAAATTCTGTGCAAAATGATCTGTTTAGTACAGTTGAACATGAAATAGAAACTAAAGTTATTGAAAAAGTAATTGAAGTAAAAATGCAATCACCTGCTTTAGATCTGTTAAAGCAACTGGACTTAGATGACCTTACCCCACGCCAAGCTTTGGAACACCTTTATCAACTCAAAGCTTTATCTAAAAGCTCAGATACTATTGAAAATTAACCCTATGCTAGGTTATCTACTATATCAAAGTTAGAACCTAGCAAATTTTAATTTCTAATTAAGTTTGAAAATGCGTCTTTTATCGTAGGATGAAGTGCAAATAGATTCAGGTTATTGAGAGTTATTATCAACAAAACTCATATAAATCAGCCCTTTTCATTGATACGAATAATAAATATCAATAAAAGGAATTGTTTCTATCTGCATTTTTTGCCTAAAATACGTTATTGAAAATGAAAACCATATTTTTTAGGTAGCTGCCGCCATGACCTTTGTTGTCACAGAAAATTGTATCAAATGTAAGTATCAAGATTGTGTTGAAGTTTGTCCTGTAGATTGTTTCTATGAAGGTCCTAACTTCTTAGTCATCAATCCTGACGAATGTATCGACTGTGCACTTTGCGAACCAGAATGCCCTGCAAATGCAATTTTCTCTGAAGATGAGTTACCTGAAGGTCAAGAAGTGTTTATTGAATTAAATGCTGAATTATCTGAAAAATGGGCTGGCAATAACATTACTCAAATCGGTGAACAACCTGCTGATCGTGAGGAATGGAACGGCAAACCAAACAAGCTTCAGTATTTAGAAAAGTAATTTTCAAAAAGGCCAGTTTTACTGGTCTTTTTTTATACCTGAATCACACATTTCTTTGCAATTGTGCCATTTTTAGCCCCCTATTTTGCATTAAAATAGGCACTATACTAAATGTGAATTGCTTTTTTATGATGCGAAATAAATTACAGGGTCTGTTTTCATTATTTGTCATCCCTGTGATGATGGTTGGTTGTGCCACGTCTCCAAAGAAAGTTAGTCCAAGCAAAAGAATATATATTCCTGAAGAACAAGTAACTTTTAATCGTCCAATCCCTACAAAAACAGAACCTGCATCTTATCGTCAGTGGTTAGGTCAGGGAGAAAACTACGCACGTGTACGCGAATATGAACATTTCTTAATGCGCAATAATGTCGCACATATTATTCCTAGTTTTGAATTGCTGAAAACAGCAAGAGACTGGCAAAAGTGCGGACGTTCAGAATACATGGTTCCAAATCGTGAATTATGGAATAACTCACTTTCAACATTACGAGTATTCAAATATTTAATCGCTGCAAAAATTCTTACTGATTTCGAAGTTACCTCAGTTTATCGTGATCTACCACTGAATCAGTGTGCAGGTGGTGCAAGCTCATCAAAGCACTTATTTAATTCCGCAATTGATTTTCGTATTGGACCTGAATACCCTCAACCCCAAGATTATGCATATATAGAACAAACAAAATTCAAGTTATGCCAATTTTGGATTCAGCATGGTCAAAGCCTAGATCTCGGTATTGGATTATATAGTTCAGGTCAAATTCATTTGGATACTCAAGGTTATCGCACTTGGGGTCCTGATTTGACTCGTAATACATCTCTTTGTAACTTCTAAATTGCAAAACTCGAGTAAAAATGAGGTCTTTTGATCTCTTTTTACTTTCAGCACTCATGATTCCTTCAGCATTCAAATTGCACTTCGAAGATAAATGTTTAAAATGCAGCTATCAAATTTATAGGTAAATACAACCATGCAACAGTTGTGGACAGACATTGATGAATATATTAATTCACATCTCATTCCCACAGACGAGAGACTTCAACATGCATTAGATAACACTGACCAGCAGGGTTTTTCTAATCATCTAGCTGTTGCACCTAACCAAGGCATGTTTTTACAAATGTTGATTCAAATGAATCAATGCAAGCGCGTGCTCGAACTCGGTACATTTGCTGCTTATAGTACAATTTGGTTGGCGAAAGCACTGCCTGCTGATGGATATTTGCTTACTGTGGAAGGACGGGATACACACGTGATCCTTGCCCAAGAAAATATTGATTATGCCAATATGCCGACCCAAATTGAGCTTAAAAAAGGCCGTGGCGTTGATATCATGAATCAATTAATTAATGAAAATAGTGAACCATTTGATTTCATTTTTATTGATGCAGACAAACAAAGTTATCCAGAATATTTTGAACTCAGTTTAAAATTGGCACGCTCAGGCACTATCATTGTGCTAGACAATGTTATTCGCTCTGGTGATATCTTAGATTCAAATAATAAAAAGCCAAGTATTGAAGGTATCCGTCAAGCTTTTACTGCGCTCCAGAATCATCCTCAACTTTTATCGTGTACTGCTCTACAAACTGTTGGATCGAAAGGACATGACGGCTTTGCAATTGCAATCGTCAAATAGAGGTTAAAAAATAAACTTTTATTTTTTAATTATAAATATCAATAAATTAAGTATATTAAGGTTGCTTTTCCATATAGTTATCCACAGGAATTGCGGATAACTATATGGAATAAAATGAACTACTTAGCAACAAGCAGCGGTACATTTGCATTTCTAAATATCGTGGTTGTGATGCTACCCAAGAAAAACTGATGAATCTTACTGTGACTAAATGCACCTAATACAATCAGTTGAATATCATGTTCGCGTTGATATTCCAAAATATTTTGTGCTACATCGCCATAACGATATATTGGTATTACATCTAAACCAGCACTTTTAAGATATTTCTCAGGTTCAGTCAGCATCTCTGGATGATCACCAACATACAGTAAATGGCATTGCAGTTTTTTCAATAAATCACTTTGAGCAATTCTCTCCATCATCTTTTGACAAGTCGGAGAGTATTCATAAGCAAAAATAAAACGTTTTGGTGGTGAAAAATGCTCCCCTACGGTAATTACCGTGCAATTCGCCCCACGAATAAAGTTTTCAACATTACTTCCAATTGGTTTATTTTTTTCAGCAGCGCGTTCCCCGACTCGCCCGATGATTACCACATCATTTTCTTTAAGAATATTAAAACTCTGTTCAAGAAAATCACCTTTTTCTTGAATTTTGGTGCTAGTCAAACCGTAATTTTTTTCAATTAATTCAGAGATATGTTTCAGTAAATTATTACTATAATCCAAGGCTAATTCGCTTTGCTTTTGTTCTAACTCAGCCAATTCTTTAAGTAACATGGCATTACTTTCAAAACCGATTACGCCACTAATTTCACCTAAATGGTAACTGGCGGGATAGTAATCTAGGATTTGTAAAAGGACTAATTCTCTTTGAGTTTGCTTGGCAACCCAAACTGCAGCCTCCGCCACCGCATCGATACAGGGTGAGGAATCGATACATGCAATAACGCGGTTCATAATCGCCTCTCTTTAGGTTCAATACCTTAGGTCTTCTACTTATTTTTAACTTAACACAGATAGATAGCAGGTTGGTTAAATTTATGTATAGAATCTCTTGAGAGTTTTCTAGTTAATTCTTATTTCCGATAACGAATCAATTTTGCAGGGTTTCCAGCCATAATTGCATGTGGCTCAACATCTTTAGTAATCATACTATTCATACCAATAACCGCATGATCACCAACTTTAATCCCATCCTTAATTCCAACATGTGCTCCTAACCAAACATCACGTCCAATTTCTATGCCTTGTGAGCGAACTGCTTGCTGATAGATGGGCCGATCTAAATCCATACCATGGTCAAAAGCATACAGATGACTATATGCTGCAATTCTAACTTGATCATGCAACTTAATACCTGCGCGACCTCCATCAAGAATACAATGGTGGTTGATCGCGACTTCAGAACCGATTTCTAACGGTCCATGTAAAGTACAATCGCCAGCAATAAAAGTATTATCGCCGATAGTAATTTTACGTCCTCGCTCAGCAAAGATATGTGCTAAAGGTGAAATAAAACAATTGTTGCCAATTTCAACTGTTTCCATTTCCATTAAATAGTTCTGATATTCTTTTTGCCATTCTTCCGCCCATTCTCTATGTTTGGGTTTTAAAGACCAATATAACCATGGCATATAGTTCAATCGATGTTTATGCTGTTCACGATATTTTAATAGTGGATCATGCATCATCTGTTTGATCCTCAATAAGTTTAAGCTGCTCGCGACCACGCGTTATATCTTGAAGCTTGAGCTTTAACGGTTCAATCTGGTGTATTTGCACTTGTGCCTGAATACTAACACCCGTTTCAGTATAGTTTTCTAGAAACTCTATTTGCTGTTGTAGTAATTCATATTGAATAATAGCCCATTCATTAAATGCACAACTAAAAGTAATCTTCTTTTTCTCAATTAATTCTATTTTTTCAGCGAGTAGCAGACACTGACCTGAACACCCACCATACGCCCTGACTAAACCACCAGTGCCTAGTTTTACTCCGCCATACCAACGATTCACCAATACAATAACATTGGTTAAGTCATTCCCCTCTATCGTTGCTAATATCGGGCGACCTGCTGTACCTGAAGGTTCGCCATCATCATTGAACCGTACATGATGACCTATTTTCCATGCCCAGCATTGGTGTGTCGTCGAGATGTCTTTTGTCTCTTCTAAAAACTTTTTTACTTGTTGCTCATTTTCTACAACACTCGCAATCGCCTGAAAGCGACTTTTTTTAATTTCTTCTTCAAAGGTAACGGTTTGAGCAATGGTAAAAGGCATAAAAACATCAATGCAAATTTAAAAACAAAGTATAACGTCTTAAGGTTCAAATAAAAAACCTCGCAATTGCGAGGTTTTTTGAGTTTAGCTTGCTTATCTTTCACGCAAAGCTTCTTTGGCCTTATTAAATGGTTTAAGTAGATAATCCATAACTGTTTTTTCACCAGTGCGGATATCAACTGTCGCTACCATACCTGGTGTGATACCAAACGCCTGACCTGCTTTATTGAATAACTTGTCAGAGTCAGTGCGGATATAAACACGATAGTAAAATTGGTCTTGTTTAACTTCATCTCGAATCGTATCAGGAGAAATTACTGTTACTTTTCCAGTCAAACCACCGTAGATCGAATAGTCGTATGCAGTGATTTTCACTAATGCCTCTTGACCAGGTCGAATGAAAGCAACATCTCTTGGAGAAATACGTGCTTCAATTAACAGTTTGTCTTCTAAAGGAACAATCGTCATCAATTTACCGTTTTGCGGAATAACACCACCAAGAGTTGTTACATCAATTTCTTTAATCACACCACGCACAGGTGCTTTAAAGATTGCACGTTGTAAACTATCACTGCGTCCCATCACAACTTGTTGTTGCGTTTCAATATCAGTATTTGCCTTCGATAACTCTTCTCGGGCTTTTACATAGTATTGATTACGTGTGTCATTCATCTTATTTCTAAGATCATTGGCTTCACGCTTGAGTCTAAGTACTTCTACTTCACTTGCAGCACCTTTCGCAACAAGTGGTTCAGTCATCATCAATTCTTGTTGAACTAATTGTAAAGCTTGTTGGTAACCAGCTAATGATTGTTCTAAATTTTCACGTCTAGAATAATAAAGAGCGGTCTCTTCTTTGACTAATTTAGGTTCTTTGAGTACTTCTGCAGGAAATGCTAAAGGAGTTCCATTAACTTCAGCACGTAATCGCGCAGCAGTCGCTTGAGCAGAAGTTAAAAGTGATTTTGATTCACCGACATTAGATGCGAATCGTGTTTGATCAAGTTGCGCAAGGATTTCACCTTTTTGAACAATATCACCCTCTTGCACATTTAACTTCGTAAGAATACCACCTTCTAAAGATTGAATAGTTTGCTCTTTAGATGAAGGGATGACCTTACCCGTTCCTGTAGAAACTTCTTCTAGATTAAATAACCAAGCCCAAGTCAAAAAAATCGCTAAACCAATACATACAATCCAAATCACAAGACTTGAACGTGGTAAAGCTGGCTCTTTGTAGGATACATTCATGGAACGGTTGTTAGCTTGTTGTTCGCTCATGAATCTTCCCCTTGTTTAATTTGTTTTTGTTGACCTGCTGATTGATTTAGAACTTGATCTCTTGGTCCATCCATTACAACCTTACCTTCGTTCATCACGATGATACGATCAACCAACTCAAGCACAGCTCGTCTATGTGTTGCGACGACTAATGTTCTGTGTCCTAACCAGCCTTTTAAGTGATCAATTAGTTGTTTTTCGGCAATATCATCAATCGCAGCAGTCGGTTCATCGAGTAATAAAATGTTAGGTTGGCGAATCAGTAATCGTGCTAACAGCAATGCTTGCTTTTGCCCGCCTGAGAAGCCTACACCACCTTCTAAAACTAAATGATCTAAGCCCTCTTTTTTCTCTTGCACAAAGCCTAAAGCACCTGTCACTTTTAAAGCTTTTAAAATGTCATCATCTTTTGCTAAAGGCGCACCTAAGGTCAAATTCTCACGAATTGTTCCGTAGAATAAATGTGCATTCTGATTCAACAACGCCATATCACGGCGCACATCAGCAGGATCGATTAAGCTAATATCGAGTCCATCCAAATGCACAGAACCATTTGATGGTGATTGCATACCAGCCAATAATTGTAATAATGTTGATTTACCTGCACCGTTACGACCTAAAATCGCAATCTTTTCACCAGCTTTAATTTTCAAATGACGAAGTGCAAGAATTGGACGAGAATCTTCTTCTGTGTATTGGAACATAACATTTTTAAGTTCATAGTCCCCATTTAACACTTCTTTATGAACCAGATGCGCTTGATCAGGTTGATCAACAGGTTTCTGCATTAATTCATCAAGACTTTTCTTCGCAACCTTAGCTTGCTGTAAACGTCCTAAAATCCCTGTGATTTGTGAAATAGGGGCAAGCATTCGTGAGGAAAGGATCGAACACGCAACCAAAGCACCCGTTGTCATCTCGCCTTCCATCACGGCAAAACATCCAACTAATACAACAGCGGCATAGGTTAAACCTTGAATTTTTTGTGTCCAAGCAGTTAATACACCAACAATCTTACGTTGTTGCATACTGATATCCGCAGACACCTCATTCATATGATTCCATTGGTTTTGGAATCTAGATTCTGCTCGTAATAACTTAATATCTTCAATACCTTGTACCGCTTCGACAAGGATCGCATTTCGAATAGATGACTCGCGCATGCCTTCTTGAGCTAACTCAGCTAATTTCTTTTGTACCAAAATACCAGGCAAAATCATTAAAGGAACAACAAGCAACATTACCCAAAAGAGATTCCCACCGATAATCGCAAAGATAATCAGAAACAGGAAGAAAAATGGTAAATCAGCTATCGCACCCATTGTTGTCGATGTAACTAAATCACGAACACCTTCTAACTCACGAATTTGTGAAATAAAAGTACCCGTCGATTTAGAACGTTCACTGTTTTTAATTCGTAGTGCATGACCAAAAACACGGTCTGATATTCTTAAATCTGCACGCTTTCCAATAATATCGGATAGGTAAACACGAGCAACACGAAGTACAAACTCAAAAATGGCTGCGATCAGCACTCCACCCGCAAGCACCCAAAGCGTCGGGATCGATTGTGATGGCACAACGCGGTCATAAACCTGCATAGAGAAAATAATCGTAGCTAATGCCAAAATGTTTGCCATTAACGAGGCAAACATAATATCTATATATCGCTTCCAATCTTGAAGAACGATTGACCAAAACCAGCTCGTTTCATACGGCTTGATGTATTCATCAATACGAGCGTCTGGGACCGATTTTTCAGGGCGTAAGATATAGACTGTTTTTATATCTTGCTTAAGTGAACTTATTGAAAACTTTTGTGATAAGCCTTGATCACCACTGAGTTGAACACTGACATTTCCTTCTGAGTCAGCTTTATCGACAACACCAACTTGCCCATCCTTGAATTCAACTAAAATCGGCAAACGCCAAGGGTTGATCATTTCCTCTGTAAATGACACTTTACAAAGGTTCAAACCAACCTGTCGGCTCATTAACAATAAAATTTCATCTAAATTTTGATTCTGATTCCAATCTAATTGTAAACGAACACGCTCTTCCGAGGGCTCTATTCGATAATGCTTAGCAATTGTTAATACCGCTTGTAACCACGGCTGATAGTTTATTTTTGTCATCATGGCTGAACTTCAAACCCCTGAATGGAAATATTATTTAAGCCATAGGCTTGACGTGAACGTCCTGTCGTTGCGATGTACTGAGCAATGTTACTGTAAATATCATAACGTGCTGTTTCTAATTCTGAATTTGCACCATGAATTGCCTGCTCAGCATTCAATAAATCTACAAGTGAACGTGTCCCTAACTTATATTGTTCTTGATACAATTCCTTGGTTCTCACCGTAGTCGCTTGTCGACTCATTAAGACTTGCATCTGTCTTTGTTTGTTCTCAATCTGTTCTCGACTATTACGAATTTGATCCAAAACTTGTAGATAGACTGCATTTACTTGAGCTTTAGCAGCTTCCTCAGCAAAACTTGCTGCTCGAATCTGTGAAGAAGTTGCTCCACCTTGATAAAATTGGCTCGTTGCCTCCAACATTATTGCACTATCAAATCCACCCTCTTTATCATTATTTGGATTTCTTCCATTGATCGCTTGTGTCAACTCCACTGCTGTCCCACAAATATCACAAGAAGAACCTCAATTGAGGTTCTTCTTGTTTTCGCCATTTTTTATCAGGCACAAAGAGTGAACTTAAAAGTTTCCTTTCAAATAAATTG
>NZ_JBPKBJ010000085.1:0-13600 GCF_051390655.1 Acinetobacter sp. P1(2025) | reverse complement strand
GCTTCAACTTTAAATTCTGCGGTGTAAGTCTTCTGTTTCTTGCTCATGGTAAACTCCTGATGAGTGTCTATAGTTTACCAAGTTAAAACCTCCTGTTTTCTCAGCACACATCACTGTCATGTAGTACAAATATCGGGTGAGAGTTATCGTTTGAGGGATAAAAAAAGAATTGGGATTCAGCCCCAGGTTGAAACTTAATACGAGATCAAAGGGGTCAATTTTACTTAGCCATTTTTAAGGTAAAAGGGGTCAATTTTAGAATGCCGTTGACAAGCACACACCAAAGGTGCAGCTTCAACTGAACTTAGTTCATCAGGAATAGTCACTAATCCTGTTTCTTTGGCAAGTAGCATTTCTGCATAGCCACCATCATGGCTACTCCCCATAACAGGCTGGTTGTTGCAGAGATTAAATAAACCCTGACGACATTCAGCACAGTGATTGCAATGTCCGCCTAGGCGACTGACTCCAACTCGCTGACCAATTTTCCAATAGGATGAGGAATCTGCAATAGCAATAATCCGCCCAACCACTTCATGACCTGGCACACGGGGATATTGAAAATCAGGATTGCTACTTTCGACTGTGGTGGCATCTGCACCACAGATGCCACAGGCTTCCACCGCAATCAGAACCTCACCTACCTGTGGTGTGGGAATATTTCGTTCAACCATTTCCAGTTTACCAAACTGGCTTACCTGTACGGCTTTATAAGTCTTTTGCATAAATATGCCTATTGAATTTTATAAGAGTTGTTGAATACGCTGAACACCAATCTGAGCAGCATCTATCGCCCCTGCTAAATAGCCTGAATAGTGCTGTGACCATTCGCTAGCAATGCCAATGATACGGTTATGCCAAATTTGGTCATTCGGGGTATTTTCAGGTGCTACTCCATGAGAGACAGCAGGGTTTTTCCAGTCATCTTCAGTGGCGGTAAAATTGTCTGCTGACCAGTCTTTGATATATTCATATTCAGGGGTTGCAGCTTCTGAACCAAACAGGCGAACCAGTTGTGCCCGACAATGTGCCATCAAGTCTGCCTCACTGACTTTTTTACGAACGCTTGCAGGAATACCCAGAAAACCAAATAAGGCGGCATGACCATTGGATGTAGACGCATCGTGAATTTCACCCATAGGGCCAACATGGCTACTGGCTTGACCAGACAAGCCCTGTTTTCTCCAAAAAGCTTCAGGATAAACTGCCACATACTTGGCATGGGGAGCCATCCATGTCGCAGTGTGTTTCCACTGGCTCAGTAATGCAGGGGGCAAGGCTGGAGAGAATAAAATGTGTTGAGCAGTTAGACGAGGTGCAAGCGCAATTAGGATATAATCTGCTTCAATAATTGTTTCATCACCCGCCTGATTCTGAGTGGTTAAATGAAGTGGTGCTTGTTCTTGTTGAGTAATATGAGTGACCTGTTGTTGAGTCATAATTTTTTGTGCAGGAATTTGTTGGGCTAAGCCATGAATCAGGCTGCTCATTCCACCCTCAAGGCGAATCGAGGGTGTCGATGCCCAAGGACTTGATAACTGTACAGGGGGTATTCCTCTTTGCTTTTCAAAGACCAACTTACCCTTTTCAAACTGTTCGGAAAACGTCAATTCCAATTGATGTACCAGTCGCATTAGATCAGGATTGAGGTCAGGCCAGATCCATGTTGCACCTAAATCAAATCCTCGCTCTGAATAGACACGTCCTCCTAAACGCTCTCTCGCTTCCAGTACAACATAGTCGGTGATTTTAGCTTGCTCCAGTAAATAGGCAGCATAAAGGCCACTTAATCCTGCGCCAATAATGGCAATCTTGGTCTGTATCATGACTGCTGCTCCATAAATTTTTGGGCAGAGGAAAGATGGCCTGTTTTTACATACAGCATTGCGCCTATTTCACTTGCATAAAAACTATGGCTACTTTGAAGTGGTAAACGAATCCATGAACCTGTGGGATAACACTCTCCATTTGCAATCAATTCACCCTGTACAATTAAAAGTTCTATCCCATTTAAACTATGTTCATCAAAACTCTGATGTGGTTTAAGTTTTTCGAGATAGGTATGTTCATCATGCGAGAGGTATAAGGGACAAATCAGACGCTGACCAAGTGTTTGCCAGTTTTCAGGATAATGAGTATTGATACGCACAGTCTCAGTATTAGTCTTGGACATTTGCATGAGTTTGACAAAAATCAGTGTGCCATCTTCACTGGATGGAGTATGTTTTGAACCATCTGGATTGCGTAAATACCAGCCTGCTGGATAATGCTGATCATTATTTTCAGTGAATGTTCCTGAAAGCACCAAAATTTCTTCACCCAATGGATGCTGATGCTCTGGAAAAATGGTGTGTGGTGTATAACGAACCAAACTCGTGGCACGGGCAGTTTCATCTCCAACCCGATCCAGCATAACTCTTTCAACTTCACCACGAGGAGACTTGACCCATTGATAGTCGTTGGGTTTAACCACAGCCATTTGGGAAAAATCAGCGTTAATTAACATGCTTTGTCTCATCCATTCAAAAAGGCAAATATCCTATTGACCTGATGCAGATCAATAGGAGGAAGAATTTAAAAATGTTATTGCTGACTTACGCTATCTACTGCTTCTAAAACACGGGCTGAATAAGTCAGGGCAGCACCAGCATTTAATGCAATTGCCACAGAAAGAGCTTCTGCAATTTCTTCACGGCTCACACCTAGTTCAATCGCTTTTTTAGAATGAACGGCAATACATGCATCACAACGTGTCGTTACAGCGACTGCCAGAGCAATCAATTCATGGGTTTTGGCATCCAGTTTTCCCATCTTGCCAATACTTGGCTCAAGTGAACCAATGGCTTTCATTACATCTGGCGCAAGTTGAGCATATTCACCCACACGTTGTAATAAAGAATCACGATAATTATTCCAGTCTTGCATATTAAATCTCACTTAGCTAAAAGGTTAAAAATAGGTATAAATTAATGACCAGCCATTACACCACCATCAACAGGTAGAATGGTTCCTGTAATCCATGCTGCATTTGTTGAGGCAAGGAATAAAATCGCTTCTGCAACATCGGCAGGCTGACCGTTACGACCTAATGGATGGAACGAGTTAAAAGATGGAAGTGCTTCTTTCACTTGATCATCTGTCATAAATGTGTTGTACACAGGTGTTTCAACTACAGCAGGAGCAACGGTATTAATACGGATATTCACCTCTGCAAGTTCAATTGCTAAGTTATGAGTTAATGCATGTACACCAGCATTCGCAGCAGAATAGGCAGAAGATGGCGTTGCTTTAACTGCCTGTAATGCCCATAACGAACCTGTTTGAACAATTGCACCGCCACCACGTAACTGCATGGCTTTTGCGGCAGCCTGAGCCATGAAAAACTTGCCTTTTAAGATGATGTCTAGAAATCCGTCATATTCAGATTCAGAGACTTCCAGAAATGGTGTAGGCGCAAAAATGCCAGCATTGTTAATCAGGATATCAACCCCACCAAATTCTGCGGTGGTGAAATCAACAAGTTGTTGTGAAGTTATTGGGGATGCAATGTCCGCAGCAAAATAACGGATATGCTCACCTGTGGCATCAATATCCTGAGCAGCCTGTTTTAACTTATCTTCATTACGTCCAGTAATGACAACATTTGCACCTTCTTTCACTAAGCGAGTGGCAACCTCTTTACCAATACCTGAACCACCACCTGTTACAATCGCTACTTTCAAAGAAAATCTATTCATGACTATGCCATCCTCTATCAATTTTGAGTTTTTCCCTGACATATCTATTCTGTATGTCATTTGCATGGATTGATTTTATGATTCATGTCCTATATAAACAAATGAGATAATCTTGTGATGATTAATAGAAAATCTTTAGAATGAAAACTCCTGTATATCTCAACGCATTAAGAGCTTTTGAGGCTAGTGCCAGACATCAAAGTTTTTCGGCTGCTGCTGATGAACTAAATGTTACCCCTGCGGCAGTAGGACAACTGGTTAAAAGTCTAGAAGATTATCTCGGCATGACCTTGTTTCAGCGGAGTACAGGAGGTAAAGCCAGACTGGTAGCAACTGAAGCGGCATTGTTGGCATTACCTGATATTCGTGCAGGATTCGACAGGCTGATATTTGGACTGGAAAAATTACAGGCTCAAACCTCAACAGGGGTTTTAACTGTTGCCATCAGTCCTGCTTTTGCAGCGAAATGGCTGTTACCAAGAATTGATACTTTTCAACAAGCTTATCCTGAGATTGATATTCGACTGGATACCAATTTAAAGCCTGTGGATTTTGGACGTCATGGTATTGATATTGCAGTGCGATATGGACAAGGCAACTGGTCAGGATTGGTTGCAGAGAAGTTAATGGATGAGGAGGTATTTCCTGTTTGTTCGCCTGCGTTTTATCAGAAGTATCAGCTACAATTACAAGATCCTAAGAGTTTATTAAATCTACCATTAATCCATGATTTAACAATGGATGCCCATTCAGGGTTTACGACTTGGGATACATGGTTACAGTACAATCAGATTAGTGATGAACCGACCCAACGAGGTTTAAAAATCAATAATTCGGCTGCGGTTTTACAGGCAGCCATAGACGGACATGGCGTGGCATTGGCCAGAAGTGTCATGGCAGCAGATGATTTAAAAACGGGGCGATTGATACGATTATATCCTGATATGCAATGTTCATCTGTATTGGCGTATTACATGGTGTATCGGGAAGAATGTCAGAATATGCCGAAACTGGTGGCATTTAAGACATGGCTGACGGAAGCACAACTATAAATTAAACAACTTTCGATAACGCCATAATGTAGTTCGGCTGATATTAAGGGCTTGAGCTGTTAAAGCGAAGTCATATTGATATTTGACTAACATCTTTTGCACTGTATCTTTGTTTAGCTTTCCCTTTTGTGGTGATGGCTCTAATGAATTGATGCATTCACTGTGGTATAGGGTATGACTGATTTCATCGGGTAAATCCATGACTTCAATATGAGATTGACCATTTGCCATCGTCAGTGCATAGAGCAGCGTATTTTTAAGTTCTCGTACATTGCCAGGCCAGTCATAATTTATCAATACTTCGATTGCCTGTTGTGTAAGTCTAGGTGTGGTGTTTAAACTTTCCTGTTGTTCTTTTAAAATTGCTTCGGCAATGAGGGGAATATCCTGTTTACGCTCACGTAAAGGCGGTATAAAAATAGGAATCACCCGTAAGCGATAGAGTAAATCCTGTCGAAAATGCCCCAGTCGAGCTTCTTCTCTCAATGCCCGATGGGTTGCAGTAATAATACGCGCATCAGATTTAATGGATTTTTCCCCACCCATTGGAGTAAATTCACCTGTTTCCAGAATACGCAATAACTTGGCTTGTAATTCCAGTGGAATTTCGGCAATTTCATCCAAAAATAATGTGCCACCTGCTGCACGTTCAAATACGCCTTTATGTTCTCTAATTGCCCCTGTAAATGCCCCTTTAACATGTCCAAACAGTTCACTCTCCAGAATATTGGCATTGAGTGCAGCACAGTTAATGGCAATAAAAACCTCATTCTTACGCTGACTGTAATGGTGAATGGCTTGGGCAACCAACTCTTTACCGCTACCAGATTCTCCACGAACCAAAACAGGAAATTCAGTCACCGCTACTTTTTCAATAATTGAATACATATGCCGCATTTCTTTGGAGCAACTATGAAATTTTTGACTTAATTCGAGTTGTATAGGGCTGCATTCGATTTCTTGTGGCTGATGTTTCATATGTTATTTCAGTTGTTGCAACATGTGAAACAAATTATGAAACAAAAATAAGTTGTTTGAAATACCAAAATAAATAAAACGAATATATTTAATTGATTTTACTGTATATAAAATTAAAAGATAAAATTGGCATTGTATTTGCAAAATTAGAATATAAGTTGATTTGATTCGAGAAAAATACCTATGATATTTCATCAATTCTTTGAACAGGAAAGTTCGACCTATACCTATTTACTCGCCTGTGAGGATACACAGCAAGCGATATTGATTGACCCTGTGGCTTCCGAGATTGGGCATTATGCCAAGCTCTTGGCAGCAAAGAACTTAACTCTGGCATATAGCTTAGATACCCATGTGGCACTGTTGCAAATAGAGATTTGAGTCGATGATGTTCCCTTTAAAAAGTACTTAGAGACCGAAAACCCTGTTGATTAGACACACTTCACCCTGAGGCTGACCATAATAAAATGACGATGCTTGTCCTTTACGTAGTGCACGCATGACTTCAATACCTTTAATTGTGGCATAAGCAGTCTTCATAGATTTAAATCCTAATGTGGCCCTGATGATTCGCTTTAACTTACCATGATCACATTCAATGACATTATTTTTATACTTAATCTGCCTGTGCTCAATATCTACTGGACATTTTCCTTCTCGCTTTAATCGTGATAAAGCATGGCCATAGGTCGCTGCTTTATCTGTATTGATGACCCGTGGAATTTGCCATTTTTTCACCGTATTGAAGATCTTTCCTAGAAAACTATAGGCTGATTTACTGTTCCGTCTAGCGGAAAGGTAAAAGTCAATCGTATGCCCCCGTTGATCAACTGCACGATACAGGTAAGTCCATCGCCCCTTCACTTTGATATAAGTCTCATCCATATGCCATGAATGTAAATCTGTAGGATTACGCCAATACCAGCGTAACCGTTTTTCTATTTCAGGAGCATAACGTTGAACCCAACGGTAAATAGTCGTGTGATCAACATTCACACCCCGTTCGGCCAGCATTTCCTGTAGTTCACGATAGCTAATGCCATATTTACAATACCAGCGCACAGCCCAAAGAATGATTTCGCCCTGAAAATGCCGACCATGGAAAGGATTCATATGCTGCACCTTTAGCTAAAACAGTCTTCAGCTTACCATTCGTGGTTATTTGCAACAGTGCCGCTAGTAATGCATTAAAATCAACTTTACCTACAGCGCCGTAGATAGCACCAAAATCAATGCCATAGTCTTTAATGGCTTCAGTCGTTTCATCATTCCAAGGTGCAATTCGATCACCGAAAATCTCAAAAAAAGCGACTGCTTTACGGATATAAGAAACAGCAGCTTCACGTTTAAATTCATTTCGTTCATTCTGCTCAATGTGATCAGCAATGATCTCCATTATTTTAAAGCAATTTCGGATACGTGCTCGTGGTAGTGCTTTAGTTTCTACAAAATGAAGTAAATTTTGGATGTCGTTATTTTCAACTGAACATTCAGCATCAAGAATTTCCTCCATACGTTCAGCAACCTCTAATGGCATCTTTTCGCCAGCTGAGTAGGACTGTTTCACGATGGCTTTAATAGCATCACGAACTTCTTTCACCCATTTAGGTTTGCTGAGTTCTTCCGTTACAGTAAACAGTCGCAATTCGCCATCTTTTGCTTTTAAGTCGCTTGTATATTGCAAAGAAGCTACTTTAGATTGCCCTTTGACTTGCATAGGATATTGAGAATTTTTGGCAATCACTGGATCAGAATTTTTGAGATCGCCTAAGAATTGGTTGAGAGAATTCAGTGCCATACCTGTCGGAGCATTTTGAAGTACTTGCTGAACAATTTCAGACATCGCTTGGTCTAAATCACGATAAGTCTGGGCAGTTTTAGCTTCAGATTCCTTATCAAATAAAGTGCTTATTCTGAGTTTTGAATCTTCAGGTAATAATTGAATATCTTTGATGATGTTATAAATTGGCTTTGAATCGTTTTTAGTCCCGATCTGCTTAAATACTGCAGACACAAAAGCGGTGGCATCAAAATGCAAATTATGAGAAGGCCCATAATAATTGAAGAAATGATCTGACTGATGGTTTTTAAGAGTCCCCACCATAGCTTTTAATAAAGGGGAAAGAATTATTTTAGGTGCGAGTGTACTTAGTTCAGTACTAGAACCATTGTTATTTAATTGCATTAAGTTTTATCCATGACAAAGTTGGCACTAAGAGGTATTTTTATATTTATTAAATATCAAAATCCTCTGTCTGAACTTTGATCATATTTTTTTTAATTAAGAATGTAAATATAAGTTATTTAGAGATTTCTTAAATCGCCACACATATCTTGATATTATGGGAGTAATTAAATCATATTGATAACCATAATTTTCTATATAACTTGTACAGTAAAATGACTTCATAAACAGACGCGGATTAAAAACCATGGAATCCCCGGTAGCCTATAAATAACCGAAGTTATAAGTAGAGGTTAAGCAGCCATTAAAGGTGATCTTCCTTTGTTAGCTTGGTGTGGTCTTTCATGATTCGAATGCCACACCCAATCAGTTATGTAATCCTTGTGTCCTGCCATTTTTCAATAGCTAATCGTTTGAGAATAATCAATAGTGCAAATTTATAATGACTACTAAAACTCTCCGACTATAGAACCAGTTGGATATTTTTTAGGAATTTCAATTTTTTTTGAGCTGTAAGAATAAAATCAGGCATGTTTTTCCCAAAGTACATTCAGCCATTTTTCTTGTCGATCAGGTCGCTGATCTACTGTAATCCACTGTTTTAATACCCTAACCCCATTCAACTGGTCTAACAATTCCTGAGCCTGCTCCTCATTTAAGTCAGTAAACGCCCTACCGCCTTTTACTCTATCTGCTGTTCCATATTTAAAAGACATATAGCACACACCGCCACGGCGTAACGCAGCATGAATACGTTTTAAAACATCAGGGAGTCTATTACGAGCACAATGTAGTAAAGAGGCACATGCCCATACCCCATCATAAACATCGTGCATATCAAGCTCATAAAAACTTTGCTGCTGTACAGCGATACCAGTCAGTTGGCTCGCTCGTTCGACCAATACTTCAGAATAGTCGATAGCATCAACTTGATAGCCTTTATTTTCAAAAGCCAAACTGTCACGCCCTGAGCCACAGCCTAAATCCAGGATGCGTGCTGAATCTGGCAACTCAGCTAAAAATGGTTGGTATAGGCTTTCCATATCCACATACAACGTGGCTTGTAAAAATTGATCTGCGTATTGGTTGTAATAGTCTATTGTTTTCATATTGGTTGCTTAGGCTAAATACTAACCCCAGTCTACTAAAAAACAAAAAAATAAGGGAGCATTTGCTCCATTATCTTTTTAGTCAAATAAATCTGCTCTTACTTCTTCCAAAGCACGATCTGACTTAAAACGATTACATATCGGGTGAATAATTGCTCCATTTTCTAAGACACCGTAACCACCTTCTGCTTTCGATTCACGATGATCTACTTCAGTCGATTCAAGGTATAAAGCACTATCACATACTTCGCAATAGCTCCAAGTTTTCCTTTCCTCACGTTGATACAGGTTTCTTTTGGCCGCTAGTGAAAAATTTAGAGGTTTTTTCTTCTTTGATGATCTTACTGATTGCACAAAGCTCACAACATCATCAACAATACTCTCATCATAATCACCACCAAAACGGTCAAGGTAAAAATCATTAAAATTAATATAATCAAATGATTGACTCATCGAAAGAATGACGGTGTTCAAACAAACTTCATCTTCAAAATCTAAATCCATATTCAGTCCAATACAGATAAAGGCCTGATACACGTTCTTCAATCGCTCATGTGATTTGATTCCGCTACCAAACTTACCGACAGTTTCTTTAATCGCCACAGGAATTTTTTCAATTAAACTTTCAACACCACGGCGTGCTCGAGTAAATCCAATAAAATCTATCTTTTTATTCTGTATTTCAAAACAGTCTTTTTCAATTTCACAGACGATAGAGAACCAGGCCAAAAAGGATGTCACTTGAAAACGATTATCTTTATAAAAATATAGTTTTGGGTGTAAGCCCAAACTTGGAATCCGAATACTAATTGGTGGTGTAGCGATACGACACAGCACAACTCTAAGTTTTAGCATTAAATTTTCTACACGCTGACCTTGGTCTATATTCACAGTATTCTGACTAGTATCACCAAACATGATATTCAGGAGTTCATTGACCAAGCCGATTTTTTTACCGTGTGTTAAATCTGGCTCTAAAAGTATTATCTTAAAAAGATGATCATGAATTTGCTCACCCAAAGTGATCACTTCATTTATCCGCTCGTAATTCAGTTCAGCCAAGTTGGATTTATTATCGTTTATATAACAACACGCATAAATCACATAAAAAGCATCACTTCCCCTATTTTGTAAATGATATTCTTCATCTGGATCTAATCGTTTCGTATCCGAATTGATTGAACAAAAGGCTTTTCGAGCTTCCTCAGGTGTCCCAATGACTTCAATAAAATTAATTTTGGTTGATTTTAATTTTTGCTGAAACTCAGAATCGCTACATAACTCTTGAAAATCAGCTAATCCACCTAATCGATTACGAATCTGACGAATATCTCGTTTTTGTGGTGCCGTGAATTTTGGGGCTCCTATTACTTGCTCATCAATAAAGTATCTTTTAATCCAAGCATAAATAATTGAAATCCTGTGCCCACCATCAATAATATAAATATTGCCAGCGGCATCTTTCCAATAGCGAACGCATAAATTGACATTACGATCATTCAAACAATCTAGAATGAACTCCTTAATTTCAGTATGGCTCCAACACTCTGTGGAGCGTTGATTGTCTGCTTTATATAGTTTTTCTAGAATCTCATGGTTGGCGAAGTCATAAAGTGATATTTCAAAGTTATGGTGCAGATTTGAGTGCGACATTTCGTCAAGCACCATCATTTTTCTTTGAATAATATTGGTTAAAAGCTTAGTACGGGCCATTTTATTTTCTCTAGGCAATACTTCTCTATATCTCGTAAAATTACGAAATTTATAAAAGTAGAATTAATTAAACATGACGAAAATTTATTTCGAAAATTTTATTCTTTAAGAACAGAAGAAATAGCTTTGAGAAAATAAGGGATATTATAGAAAGTGTTCATGTCTAGTTCCTGTAGTAATTAATTACAAACAAGCTTCCAACTTTTCCACGAGATGGAGGCAAGCCAAACAGGGGTGGAAATACCGTACTACAGAAGACGGCCAGTCATAGACTGCCCTGCTTGGCCTACCATTACGATAGACTAAACATAGTTAACGCAAAAAAACGCCAAAGCGGTTTACTGCTTCTGTAGTAAATTCAGGTTTCCACGCCTGGTCACAGATTTTGCTGTAACATCTTTATCTTATGTGCATAAATTCAATTGGTCAAATTTTATGATTAATATTTGATCAATTGATTCAAAAATAATTACCTATATTTTTAGAGGCTTAAGAATACAGATGAGTATCTTATAATTTCTAATATTTAGTTGATGTAAACTTATTCGAATGAAGATGTATATATTTGAACGGCGTATTTTAATAAGGGAAGTAGATTGAAACTGCAAATTTTATCGGATACTCACAATTCTAAATATTCAATATCAGAGCAAGCTGATGTCATTATTCATGCTGGCGATTTTTCTAATCGCTTAAGTGGTGCAATTGAGTTTGCCGAAAAATGTAAATCTCTGAATAAAAAATTTATCTTTGTTTTAGGTAATCATGATTACTACAGCTCTAACTACAATTCAATCGTAGATTTCTTGAAAGAAAATTACCCTAAAAATTCACTACTTGATGATAACCATATCAAAATACGAGATAAAATATTTGTTGGCGGCACATTATTTACGAACTTCCGCTCCAATTCCCCACTTACATCTCCTAGCGTACTTTTACAGTCTCAAAAAGATGCTGAACAATCGATTTATGATTTTGATCAAATCATGATTGGCAGTGAGCATCGAACGATAACTGCTAATGACTACATTGAACTATTTAAAAAATATCATCAAAATATTATGCAATTTAAGGATAAAGATAATGTGATTGTCATTACACACTTCCCGCCTCATTTAGCTTGTCTTGATCCATATTGGGGTACGCATCCTGTTGCATCAGCCCTCAATCCCTATTTTATTAATGACCTAGATGTAAAAGGCTTCAAACTTTGGATTTCTGGACATACCCACACATCAGTGGATACTATAGTCGACGGATGTAGATTAGTAATCAATCCTTTAGGTTATCCACAGGAGCAGGGAAAAAATGGATTTAGAGAAAATTTGATCATCGAAGTTTAAGTTGTCATACTTGAGTTGAACCAATCTAAATCAACTCTAATATCAAAATTCCTGTAGAACTGATGATTTAGATTCTTCGCCATGAATTAGGAGAAACTCATGTCAATTCATTTAGATTCAGAAAATGATAGAAGGAATAAACTTTCAGAACAAATGCTTAAAGATCTACTCGAGATCAATAAACTTCAAGGTAATTCCATTAAAAAAATGAAAGCAGATCAAAATGGTGTCTTTTACGTGGAACAAGAAATATCCATTGAGCAGTTCCTAAAGACACTCTGAGCTTCTCTCACTAAGATCACATCATAACTTTTAATGTTAATTTAAAAACTTAACCAAATTGTATCACCTGTAGTTGCATACATAGTCTCAGACGTTTGTTTTAAGATGTCACACTCATCAATTTCTATTGATAAATCATCACACAGAGTATGATCACTATCTTTAATAGAAATTTCATGCGACTGAATGACTACAGCATGTTGAATCAGTTAAATTTTATCTTGCCTTAAAAGTTGCACACCACGGTAGCTAGCACGCATTTGATTTAATTCTTGAAGATGTCTTTCATTTGTAGTCATTATTACCTTTCTCGACATTAATTTTTTCCTTGATTTTTATCTGAAATTAAGATTAATAAATTATGACATAAATTAAAATTGAGTAATGATCCCGCAATACTTCATTAAAATCACAGCGATCAAATAAAAATAAAACAATGTCATAAAAATCAATCCTCTAAAAACTCCATGACATCTTTACCAGTTCTTACGATTTTCATAGGAGGTTGATTAGTTGCGTTTAGTATAGACCTGAGCTCGTCACACTTTATTATTTCATCTTACTAATTTTTTGCTGCGGATTTAGCGAATATTTTCGCATTATCTTTAGAAATAATTTGATCTACCATAATATGAACCTCACTTTACAAATTTTTCAAGATCTTGCTCTTCAACACGCTGATATGAAGACGAACTATTAATTAAAGAATACCCTCTTCTGAGTGCCAATTCTTTATTAATTTCTTGCTCAGCTATACTTGTCTCGCCGTGACTTTTTATGTATTCAGCGCGTTTTTGTATAAATGCTCGCTCACGCTCTCGAACGTTGGAATTCACCGCTGTATTTTCTACTGGGCGAGTAGCTACATAATTATAGCTAATCACTCCGAAAAGTACGATTAAAAAGAAACTGAGTTGCTTCTTTACACTTCTAGCCACAAATCATCCTTTTATATCCAGTTCAGACTGAAGTTATCGTGTACTCACACTAATAAATTTAAAAATTAGAATGGATAAGACACTATAAGGGTTAATCACTCATCTCTAGGATTGAAATCTTTAAATGCATCAGCATTGCTAGCAAATTGAACCGTACCGGGTTTGTCGGAGAGTCAATATTCTGAGAGACTATCCCGATGACAAAATTAAAATATACCCCTGAAATCAGAGAAAGAGCGGTTCAATTATTGATTGAATCT
>NZ_JBPKBJ010000084.1:0-13686 GCF_051390655.1 Acinetobacter sp. P1(2025) | reverse complement strand
ATCTTTACTTTTTCATATTTCATGTACTCATGATAGTAGAACATGACTTTTTAATGTGGATAAAAAACAAACAAAACGTTGATCGTTTTTTGATTTTTGCAAGAAGTCTATTGATGTTTGGGTTAGCACCTATCATGGCTGGTTTGATTGGTCGTTTCGGATTTCAGCAGAAACTAGCATTATTGCAATGGTTGGGTATGGCTGTTTCAATTATTGGCTTAGGTTTGATTTGTTTGAGTGATAATCAAAACCATGTCCAGCCATTGGGTATTGGACTCATGATTGTGAGTGTATTTGCATATTCACTCTCGATTTTCTTAGTCAAAAAGATAAATGCGAATATTCAAGCTATGGCACAAGCGACGGGATCAATTTTGGTTTCGACTTTGATTGCGATTCTTGTTGTGCCTTGGATTTGGCAATATGCTCCAACACAGATGCCTTCTGCAAAATCTTTACTGGCTTTATTCTACACTGTGATCATGGCATCACTGATTGCGATGTTCTGCTACTTTAAACTAGTACAGAATCTCAAACCGACCACTTTGTCTTTAACGACTGTGATGACGCCCTTATTAGCAATATTGATCGGTGCCTTTCTGAATGATGAGCAGCTATCTGTACAAGTTTTTGTGGGTGCAAGCGTGGTGTTGTTTGGTTTACTACTTTATTTTCTCAAAGATTTGAGAGCTTACCGCCGAATGTAACGATGAGTTTTTAAGGGTTTTCAGACTGTTGAATGGTTTCAGCCAATTTAGCTCTGTCTTGAGGGTTCAAAGTAATAAAGTATGCACCTATACGGAATTTTCCTTGTTCATCTGGATTGCTATATGCGACTTGCGCTGTAGCTGCGATGTGAAAGAAGTTCTCTGGGTGGCTAAGCGTGATGTGAATGTATGTACCTTCGTTAATATCTTGAGCGCTGAAAAAACTGAGTCCATTTTCAGAAAAATTTACTTGTTCTGGAACGGGGAGTAGGGATTGCACGATGTTGTCGTAGAAAGATCCTGTAATCAAATTTAGTTTTTGATTAAATAGGGATAAGATACGAGCAATTTGTTGATCTTTTTCATTTAATTGTTCTAATTCGTAGCGAAACGCATGATCAAATTGATCTAATTCTGCAAGTAGTAGAAAATAGCGTGGCAAAACAAAGTGAGAATCATAGGGATCATTCAGTGCAACGTCATCAGGAATGATTTGATAGTTGATTCTCAACACGGCATCAATACGAGACATCACTCGACGTTCAGTGTTGTCGTCAACAAGATGATGTTGTGAATTTTCCATAATAAATCACCTCGGACTAGATGGTATGTTTAAGCCAATCTCGCTGTATATAGGGTTGAGATATACTCGTGCTCGGCGGAGTAATCACTTTATTTCTTTTATTGCCTTGGTTTCCATGATTGGTTTAACGCTTGGTGTCGCCGTATTGATTACAGTACTTTCTGTGATGAATGGCTTTGACCGTGAGCTTAAAAACCGTGTCCTTGGAATGGTTCCCCAAGCTACTGTTTCTTCTACTCAAATTCTAACAAATTGGCCTGAGCTTGTAAAAAAAGTTGAGGATCATCCGCATGTAACAGGTGTGGCTCCATTTACCCAATTACAGGGGATGTTGACTGCTCAAGGGCAAGTTGCAGGTATTATGGTGACAGGGATTGAACCTGAGTATGAAAAAAAGGTTTCAATCATTCAGAATCATATGGTTGCAGGCAACTTAGGTGCATTAAAAAAGGGTGAGTTTGGTATCGTCCTCGGTAAGGATATGACCGATGCATTAGGTTTAGGCTTAAATGATAGCGTCACTCTCGTTCTACCAGAAGCAACGCCATCACCAGCCGGTGTAGTACCACGTTTTAAACGCTTTAAAATCGTAGGTATTTTTAGTGTTGGCGCAGAAGTAGACTCAATGGTAGGTTATATCGCCTTGAATGATGCCTCGACATTATTGCGTTTACCTGACGGTGCTCAAGGTGTTCGCTTAAAACTAGATGATATTTTTGCTGCTCCTAAGGTTGCAGATGAAATCGTTAGTCAGTTACCAAGTAATTTCTATGCATCGAATTGGACGTATACGCATGGAAACTTATTTAATGCCATTCAAATGGAAAAAACTTTAGTCGGTTTGCTTCTAGTACTGATTATCGTTGTAGCTGCATTTAATATTGTTTCTTCTTTGGTCATGGTTGTAACGGATAAAAAATCTGATATTGCAATTTTGCGTACATTAGGCGCTTCGCCGTCTATGATCACTAAAATTTTCATGGTGCAGGGGACTGTTATTGGTGTGATTGGTACGATTGCAGGTACGATTCTAGGCGTAACACTTGCACTTACGATCAGTGACATTATTTCATGGTTCAATACAGCACTTGGATTGAACTTATTTGATGCCTATTTCGTACATTACTTACCTTCTTATTTGAGATGGCAAGATGTTGTCGTGATTGTGACTGTATCTTTATTATTAAGTTTCTTGGCAACGATCTATCCTGCATTACGTGCTGCCAAAGTCCAACCTGCTGAGGCATTGCGTTATGAGTAAAATTGTCTTAGAAGCTAAAGATGTTTTTAAACATTTTGATGATGGTAAAACCAAAGTTGAAGTGATTAAGGGCTTGTCATTGCAGGTCAATGCAGGTGAGTTTGTTTCTATTGTTGGTTCAAGTGGTTCAGGTAAAAGTACTTTGTTGCATGTCTTGGGTGGGTTAGATCAACCTACACAAGGGCAAGTTTTTTTACAAGGGCAACGCTTTGACAATTTAGGTGAGGCTGAGCGTGGTTATAAGCGAAATCAGTATCTAGGTTTCGTTTATCAGTTCCATCATCTATTGCCTGAATTTTCTGCTTTAGAAAATGTCGCTATGCCTTTAATGTTGCGTGGTGAAAGCAATTATAAAGATGTGAAAAAACAAGCTGAATATCTTCTTGATCGTGTTGGATTGTCTCATCGAATGGAACATAAACCTGGTGAGTTATCCGGTGGTGAACGCCAACGTGTTGCTTTAGCCAGAGCATTGGTCACTAAGCCTGCGGTAGTTTTAGCCGATGAGCCAACAGGTAACTTAGATCGGAAAACGGCATTGAGTATTTTTGAATTACTGACTGATCTAAAAAAAGAACTCAATATGGCAATGCTTATAGTGACCCATGATGAGCAATTAGCAAAATCAGCAGATTCAATTTTGCATATGCAAGATGGTTTATGGATTGATCAGGCTTAAATATTTTCTATGATCACTTGTTAAAGCCCTGAAAAAGGGCTTTAATTTTGCCCTCAGAAAAATCAAAAACTTAAATTATAAATATATGTTGAAAATTATATTGATTGGCTGGATTGTGGGTATTTCAGCTATGGGGCGTGATTTTGAAATCATTAATTCCACTTGGTGGATTTGGTGCTGTATTGCGACTCTTCTATTTATTTTTTATAAAATAAAAAATAAAGGACATTCCCCATTTTATAAGTCACTGTTATTGATCACTGCGATCTGGGCAATGTTTTGCGCAGGGTATCACTATGCAGATCTAGCTCTAGAAAAAAGACTTGAATTACGCGAATTAAAATCGCAACCATTTGAGGCTGTTGTTTATATTCGAAAAATAAATGAACTCACTGAAGAGGGTGTTAAACAGCAAGCTGTAGTTTTAAATCGACATGATCAAGTAGTGAATTGGTTGATGTACATAAAGGAGAAGGATCATCAGCCAGAAGCTTTTGTATTGGGGCGCTATTATCGAGTTTACGGAACAATCAAACCCGCACACAGTTATGCCGTTCAAGGTGTTTTTGATCAAGAAAAATGGTTCTTACAACAAAATTTAATGTCAGCATTTTTAGTCGAACAAATCGTACCTTTAAGCCAAGATGAGGTGTATAGGCTTGGTCATTTGCAATATTTGAAGGAGCAGGACCATTTTTTGGAGAAAATCGGTCTAAAGATTGAAATAATGCGATTTGAATTTAGGCAAATGCTTGCTCATTCAAATTTACAACACAAAGGATTGTTGCTTGCGTTGCTTACAGGTGATGAAAGTTTATTAGCTAAAGATTTAAAGAAAAAATTTCAGCAACTTGGGATTTCACATTTATTGGCGATCTCAGGTCCTCATGTGCTGATTTTTGCAATCATGCTGACATGGGGATTGCAAAGAGTTTTACAGCATTATTTTCCAAACTTATATCTATGGCAACCTCGTCAGATTATTTTGGTTTTTCCATTTTTATTTAGTGTCATGGTTTACGTGGCTTTCGTTGGATTTGAAATTCCAGCTTTAAGGACGTTGTTGACGGTCGCCTTGGCAAGTTTTTTCGTTATCACAAGGCAAGCGATTCAGCCTTTTCAGTTACTAATTTATAGCGCGTGTTTATTTCTCATCTATGATCCATTTAGTATCTTGTCGGCTGCCTTTTGGCTATCTTACGGTGCATGTTTCATCCTGTTGAGAATTTATCAAACAATCAGCACTTTACCAAAAAACAGAATCAAAAATACAACTGAGGATATAAAGTTTGCAATCAAAATTTTGATCGAATCACAATGGAAAATTTTTATCGCCTTAATGCCCTTAGTTATCATTTTTTTCCAACAAATTGCTTGGATTGCGCCACTCAGTAATCTGATAGCTATTCCGATATTAAGCATGTTGGTTGTACCTTTAGATATTTTTGCTGCATGTATTTGGCTAATTTTTCCTTCATTAGGTCTAGTTTTATTCACCCTCAATAATATGTTGTTAAGCATACTAATCGGATTATTAGATGTTTTGATGTCACTGACACCTGATTTACAAGGTATAAGTTATATCCCATTGTCATTATTCGCTTTGAGTGTCGGGATTTTTATTTTATTTATGCCGAAAGGAACGATACCTAAATCTTGGGGTTTAGTTTGTTTCTTACCTATTTTATTCGGTGCAAAACAACAAAAGACTATACTAACCATTTTAGATGTGGGGCAGGGACAATCTGTATTTTTACAACAAGCTCAGCATAACCTAATGATAGATACTGGTGGTTCATATAATGAAGAGAAGTTCAGTTTAGGTGAGCGAGTCATTGTTCCATTTCTTCGACAGCAGGGTATCGAAAAATTAGATCAAATGATTTTATCGCATCTCGATCAAGACCATATTGGTGCTTTCCCATATATTGAGCAAGTCTTCGAGATCACAAAGGTTTATGCCAATGAAAAAAATGAAAAATTGCCATTTAAAGATAATTTTTCTTTTTGTCATCAAAGTCAAAAATGGAATTTAGCTCAAGCTCAGGTTGAGATTCTATCTCCAAAAATAGAGGAGCTGAGTTATGTTCAAAATCAACAAAATGAATATTCATGTGTTGTGTATATTGAGTTTGAACATGCCAAACCGTATCGCAAATTCTTAATTATGGGGGATGCAGGTTGGGAAACAGAATATAAGCTATTACAGCAATATCCAGACTTAGAAGTAGATGTCATTCTTTTGGGGCATCATGGAAGCAAACATAGTTCAGCTTATGATTTTTTAGCAAGAATTAAACCTAAATTGGCAATCGCTTCCGCAGGTTTTGAAAATCGTTATGGTCATCCGAGTATTGAATTACAGCAAAGATTGCGAGCATTAAATATTCCATTGTTGACGACCAGCCAAAACGGATCGATCTCCTTTGAAATTAATCATGCAAATACCGTAATTTCCATGTACAGACAACAACGTAAATGGTTAACTCGGTTGCAATAAAAGTGATTTATTTTTGATTTTGCAATCTAACTTCAGCGACCCTAGCTAAGGCCTCTTGCTCGTCAATATCATAAATTTTCTTTAAACTTTTGTTGGCACTAAATCGTTTGTAACTCCAATGGTAATGACTCGGATAGCGGCGAATAAGTTGCTCTAAAGCCTGATGAATAATTAGTGTTCCTTGCTCAGCATTGCCTTCATAAATTTGGGGATTGATTGGTTCAACAAACATATCAAATCCATCTTGATCATTTCTCATCGTATAGATCAGGAGTGCTTTGGCTTTTGTTTTTTGGATTAATTTTGCGCTTAGACTACTAGATGCTAGTGGAATCCCAAAGTAATCAATCATATCACCACCTTGATCAGGTGTGTGGTCAGGTAAAATAGCTGTTGTTCCGCCTTGTTTTAATGCTTTAAAAATTTGTCGTACACCACTTTCATCTGTTGGCACGAGGTTAGCTTGTTCACGACTTCTGGCATCACGGACAAACTGATCTGCATCTGGGTTTTTAACTGGCTTATACAATATCGTCATTTGAGTATAATGAGATAACCAAGAATTCATCACTTCCCACGTTCCGAAGTGGGGTATGACGAGCACAAGTCCTTTTTTTTCTACTAAAGCGTCGTGAAAGTACTGCTCACCAGTGATGCTATATATACGTTGAATGTTTTTCTGATTACTTGAACCCCAAATACTTAAAAATTCGAAATAAGACGTAAGCTCATTGCGAATTGCTTCTTTAGAGAGTATCTGTAACTCATGATCACTCAGTTCGGGAAATGCTATTTTTATGTTTAAACGAATAATTTTGGAAATTTTAGATAATTGAAATCTGTTAAATAACCCAGCCAATATGCGTGCAATAAACCGTCCTAGTTGGATTGGTTGTTTACTGAATAGTTTGATCAGTTTGTAGTTTGAACTAGTTGCTTGAGGCTGGGTCATTGATTTGTGGTATTTAGAATTACATGAAAAGAGTATAACGCACAAAATAATTATAAGTTAAAACAAGTTATTTAAACAGTTTTCTGTAAATCAGCGTATATAATAAAACCACTTTAAAATCTATTGGATTGGAATCTTATGTCCGATTGGCCACCGAAACCACAAAACGAACCAACACATAGTAATAATGTGACAGGCAAAGAATGGCAAATCTTGGAAAAAGCTGTTTTAGCATCTGTAGAAGAACAGCGCCGTAGTCGTCGTTGGAGTATCTTTTTTAAATGTTTAGGTTTTGCTTATTTGTTGATTGTTTTAATTGCAATGAGTAAAAGCTGCTCTACTACAACTGAAAAAGCAACCACGAGTATCAGTAGTGATCACTTAGCAGTGGTCGATATTATCGGAACGATTGATTCATCAAGCAGTCAATCTGCTGTGAATAGTGAGGATACAAATAAAGCATTAAAGCGCGCATTTGAGGCAAGTGGCAGTAAGGCAATTGCTTTGAATATCAACTCTCCTGGTGGTTCACCAGTTCAGTCAGACGAAATTTGGCAAGAAATTCGCTATTTGAAAAAGCAATATCCAGCTAAAAAAGTTTATGCAGTGATTGGAGATATGGGCGCCTCTGGTGCTTATTATATTGCATCTGCAGCTGATGAAATTATTGTTAATCCATCGAGTCTAGTCGGTTCAATTGGTGTAATTATGCCAAATTATGGCTTAAGCGGTTTAACTCAAAAATTAGGTATTGAGGATCGCACGCTTACATCTGGTAATAATAAAGATATTTTGAGCATGACAAAGCCGATTAATCCAACTCAACAAGCACATGTTCAGTCAGTTTTGGATAATGTTCATAGTCACTTTATTAACGCTGTTAAAGAAGGTCGTGGTAAGCGTTTGAAATCTAATGACCCTGCGATCTTCTCTGGTTTATTCTGGAGTGGTGAGCAAGCGATTGCCTTAGGTGTGGCGGATCGTAGTGGTAGTTTGACGACTTTGATGAGAGATTTGAAGGTTGAGCAAAAAGTTGATTACACTGTTCAGCATAATCCGCTTGAGTCAATTTTAGGTCGAATGGGTACAAAAATTGGTGAGGGGATTAGCTCATCATTGGCAACTCAATTAGACACTCAACAAAACGCAAAACTACAATAATATTATCTGACTTATCACTAAGTTTTCTTTGTCATAAAGGAAACTTAGTTCTTGATCTTAATTTTCTCACCATCTTACTTTCTATAAATTACTCTGTAGTTCTCCCTTTTAAATTGTAATGATCTTTGAACGGGAGATAATTGATCAATCGATAAATTTGAAGACGAATCTATGAAACCTTTAATTCATTTCGCTCATGCGAACGGTGTGCCTTCAAAAGTCTACCAAAAGCTGTTTGATGATTTAAAAAGTGATTATGACATTATCTATGTACCTGAAATTGGAACAGATAAACGTTATCCGATTACCCATGGTTGGACATATCTCGTTGATCAAGTTATAGATAGTATTGTTCAGCAATCAAAAGGTCGTAAGGTGATCGGTTTAGGGCACTCTTTAGGTTCTGTATTGACGTTGATGGCTGCGTATCGTCGTCCTGAATTATTTTCCCAAGTGATTATGCTAGACCCACCTTTAATTATAGGTAAAGCATCTTTTGTATTTCATCTTGCAAAGCTCTTTAAACCCAAATTAGTCGACAAAATTACGCCTGCAGGTTTATCAGTACGTCGTAGAGATCACTGGGAATCTCGTGAGCAAGCCGCAGAGCTATTGAGAAATAAAGGATTCTATCAACATTTTGATCCTGATTGTTTTCAGGCATATATTGACTATGCATTAGCAGATGATCCACGAAAAGGTGGGGTAACACTTACGATACCTAAAGATTATGAAGTTGAATTGTTTAGGACAACACCTTCAATGTGGTGGTTACCTATGTCGAAGCCTAAAGTGCCTGTTCATTTAGTGGTTGGAAGTGACAGTGTATTTTTAAAAGAGAAGTTTCCTCAGGTTGCAAAGAAGAAATTAGGCATTCCTTTTTCAATCGTAGAGGGTGGGCACATGTTCCCACTGGAACATCCGGCAGAAACAGTGATGAAAATTAAAAATCTAATTCGTTAAGACTCTGTAATACGACATAAAAAAACACATCCGAGGATGTGTTTTTTTATTCTAGAATTGCGCGAACTGAATTGGTCGTTCCAAAGGTTTCTGATTGAAAAATGCCTGACCATCTCTCCAAGTCAGTTGACCATTACATAGCCATTCCGCAACTTGAGGATAAATAAAATGCTCAAGTTTGTGCACACGCTGTGCAAGTGTTTCAATCGTATCGTTAAGGCGAACTTCTATTGCAGATTGAGCAATGCTTTGACCTGCATCAAGTTCTGCTGTAACAAAATGAACCGTACAACCATGAAAGCGATCACCCGTATTCAAAACACGTTGGTGTGTATTGACTCCCTTGTAGTAAGGAAGAAGGGAGGGGTGAATATTTAACATTTTACCTTGCCATTGGCTGACAAAACTTGGTGTTAAAATTCGCATAAAACCAGCAAGAATAACTAAATCAATTTGCCATGCTAATAGTTGTTGATGCATGGCTTCATCAAAACTTTCTCTATTTGGAAAGTCTTTGTGTGAGACGACAGCAGTAGCAATATTGGCTTGTTTAGCACGTTCCAAAGCATATGCATCAGCTTTATTTGAAAGTACACCAATGATTTGCCCTGAAAGATTTGCATCAATCAGGGCTTGTAAGTTGCTACCATTGCCAGAGACAAGTACCGCAATTCTCATTATGCAAAGATCACGCGAATTTTTTCGTCTGCGCCTTCAACTGATTCAGCATTTTCTTGGATATGACCAATTTTCCATGCTGTTTCACCTTGAGAGTTAAGTACTTCGATTGCTTTATCAGCATCATTTGCATCAACAGCGATGACCATACCAACACCACAGTTGAATGTACGATACATTTCGAAGCGTTCAACATTGCCTTCGCGTTGTAATAGTTGGAAAAGTTCTGGCCAATTCCAGCTTGACTCGTTGATTACTGCTTGAGCACCATTAGGAAGTACGCGAGGTAAGTTGCCAGGTAAGCCACCACCTGTAATATGAGCCATTGCATGGACATCAACTTGCTTGCAAAGTTCAAGAACAGGTTTTACATAAATACGAGTTGGTTCCATTGCTACATCTGCAAGTGGACGACCATCAACAATTTGTGTCAAATCAACATTTTTAACATCTAAAATTTTGCGAAGTAATGAATAACCATTTGAGTGGGCACCACTAGATGCAACACCGATCAGTACATCACCAGATTTTACTTTAGTACCGTCAATGATTTTACTTTGCTCAACAACACCTACTGCAAAGCCAGCAAGATCATAATCTTCGCCTTCGTACATACCAGGCATTTCAGCAGTTTCGCCACCAACCAATGCACAACCAGCTAATTCACAACCTTTACCAATACCTGTTACTACATTTGCTGCAACATCAACATTTAAGTGACCTGTAGCGTAATAATCTAGGAAGAATAATGGCTCTGCACCACACACGAGTAGATCGTTTACGCACATTGCGACTAGGTCTTGACCAATTGTGTCATGACGATTTAAGTTAAGCGCTAAACGTAATTTAGTGCCTACGCCATCGGTGCCAGACACCAATACAGGTTCTTCATAACCTTTTGGAATTTTACATAACGCACCAAAACCGCCAAGTCCGCCCATAACTTCAGGACGTGTGGTACGTTTAGCGACTGATTTGATACGATCGACCAGTGCGTCGCCCGCCTCAATGTCGACGCCCGCATCTTTATAGCTTAAACCAGTATTTGAGGTAGAAGTTGAGTTGCTCATAGTGAAGTCTCCGCATTGGCGGCAGATTATAACCTGAATATACGAAACTCTTATGTTATTTATGCTCGAAAATGCTATCTTTATTAAAATTTTTTTCTATTTATAACGATTACACAAAAAAAGGCTGGATTTTATGCAAGATCAGGTATTGCGCCGTATCTTTATCCTCGCTGGACTCGCATTGCTCCTCTGGGTCTTATATCTGTTGAAACCTGTTGTTTTACCCTTTGTAGGTGCATTCTTTATTGCATATTTGTTCAGCCCACTCGTTGATACACTTGTCAAATTCAGATTGCCTCGTTGGTTAGCGATCAGTTTAGTGTTCGTTGGAATTGGTGTTCTGTTAACAGTTGTTTTATGGTTTTTAGCGCCTTTAGTTTGGGAGCAGCTGATTTATGCTAGAGATAGCATACCTGCTGGAATTCATTGGATAAATGCAACATTCTTACCATGGGTATCTCATACATTTAATGTTGTACCTATGGAAATAGATACTGAGCAATTGTCTAAAGCCGTTATGGATTATATTCAGACTAATTATAGTGCAGATAGCATTCAAACTATGGCATTACGCGTAGCGCAGTCAGGTCTTAATTTTATTCAACTCGGTGGTATTGTAATTCTTATTCCAATTATTGCATTTTACTTTTTGCTTGATTGGGAAAGAATGTTAGATAGTTTACGTCGCCTTATTCCACGACCTTATGAAGCTTCTACTTTAACGATTGTTCGTGAATGTCATAGCGTTCTTGGAGCATTTGTTAAAGGGCAATTTCTTGTAATGCTTTTATTAGGAATTGTTTATGCGGTTGGGTTGCAACTGATTGGATTAGAAGTTGGTTTGATTATCGGTATGGTCGCCGGTCTTGCAAGTATTATTCCGTATTTAGGCTTCGGTGTTGGAATTGTCGCAGCAGTGATTGCAACATTATTCCAGTTTGGTATTGATTGGATGCAACTATTATTAGTTGGTGTTGTCTTTATGATTGGTCAAATGGTAGAGGGCTATATTCTGCAACCTTTCCTATTGGGGGATAAAATTGGTCTATCGCCTGTTGCAGTTGTTTTTGCTGTCTTAGCGGGAGCTCAATTAGGTGGTTTTCTCGGAATGTTGATTGCATTACCTGTTGCTGCGGTTATTGTCGTTTTACTTAAACATGCCCGTAATAATTATGAGCGAAGTCGTTTATATGGATTACCTTCAGAATTTGTTCTCGAAGTGAACAATGATCAACCAGTACATTTTCAAACGCAGCAATTAGATATTGATCTTGGGGGAGAAAAAACTCAAGATACAGATACATCTAAGAAGACCCACCCTGATTAATCGAGGAAAAAATTAACGATATGCGTCAACTACAACTGGATATTGAACCTCAGCTGGATGCCCGAATTAGTGATTTTTCGGGTCCAGGATGGGGACCTATCGTTGACGCAATTAGGCAATTACATACAGGGTTGGTCAGTAGATTTTATGTTTATGGCGGTGCAGGGACAGGTAAAAGCCATCTCTTATCTGCGATATGTGATTCCTATCTTGAACTAAATCGTCCAGCCATTAAAGTATCGTTATTAGAGCTATTAGATGCACCTATTGAAGCGATCACGTCATTAGAGTTTTATGATTTAGTAGCTTTAGATGATGTTGATGCGATTTGTGGAGTTCCGCATTGGCAAAAAGCAGTCTTTCATTTGATGAATAACCATGAAGGTCAGTTAGTTTTTTCATCACGAGTTGCACCAATCGAATTAAAATTAGAATTACCAGACCTACAATCCCGATTAACTCAAGCTGTCAGTGTTAAAGTTCCTAATGGCAGCTCTTTTATCGATAGGCAAGCCTTATTGCAATCTGTGATGAATCGACGAGGGATCCATTTTGACCAGCAGATCGTAGATTATTTACTGAATAATGGACCTCATCAGGCCTCAGTGTTATTACAAACATTGGCGCAACTTGAAAAAATGCTGAAAGGTGAAAAAACCAAGCTTTCGAATACAACACTCAAGCAAATTTACGCACTTATTGATGAATATCGCCAATAGCATAAAATTTCTTGAGTAATTTTGAGAGCTATGACAAAGTACGCACAAAGGAATGTGGTTGCAAAATTGTCATTTGCAATACGAAGAAAAATGAAAAATAGAAGGAGAACGGTATGTTCAAACGGACGCTTGCCTGTGCTTTATTTGCAATTACTGGACATGTATATGCAGCAGATATTCAAGTCACTACACTAGTTGATGAAGATAAGGATGATACCGTTTGTTCATTACGTGAAGCAGTTTTTTTCCTAAATAATCGCGCCAAAAAAGAATATGAAAATGGTTACCATGGTTGTGGTAATAAAGATGCGAGTACTATTATTGTATTACAGCGTGATAAAGAATATTCATTAAATACGTCGCTTGAGTTGAAAGTAGGAATGACAATTACTACGGCAACTAGTGGTGATTTCAATGATAATAAAAAAGGTGTGAATAACGCGACACTAAAAATGGTGGGCAGCGATCGAATCTTCTTTATTAATGATGGAAGTGTAGAAAAAGAACTAATTTTAGTTAATTTAAATGAATTAAATTTAAAAGGATCAACCACTAAATTAAATGATGGTGGTCTAATTTATAATAGAGAAGCTTTGAGTATCCAGTATTCGAGATTAAGTTCAGGAAATGCAACACGAGGTGGTGGAGTATATAATGCAGGTATTCTATCTGACACCGAAAAAACGGCAGGTATTGTTCGCATTAGTAATAGCATCTTAGAAGGCAATAAAGCGGATAAAGGGGCTGTTATTTACAGTGAAATGCCTCGATATTTAATCTCACAATCGGTCATTCGTGACAATATAGGTACCTCTGCCATAGATGGAGCTATATTATTTGTTCAAACTGGTTTTAGAGATGAGACTACAGGTGCAGCATTACAAAGTCGATTTGCTGGCATAAATAATACGACAATATTCCAGAATAAAGGTGGGTATGTTGCAAATATCCGTGAAGGAATGATTGTTAATAATCTTTGTACACGACAAAAAAAGATAACTCATTGAAATAATGGCATAATACTTGTTTTCTGACGACGAATATGATGACACATTTCAATGAGTTACATCTCATCTTAAACAAATA
>NZ_JBPKBJ010000083.1:0-14025 GCF_051390655.1 Acinetobacter sp. P1(2025) | reverse complement strand
TATAAATGGGTAATGTACAAGTTGCTGTAGAAGCATGTTTAGTTCGTCTGATCACAGATACTTTATAAACTATTTTAATACTTTTTTGAATCCGTCAATGCGTAAGTCCTATGTTAGTTTTTTTACATTAGAGTGTGTTGACGTTTGAAAATATTGATTGCAAATTGGAGGCAGACTCAGAGAATTAAAGCTCTCCCCATCCGAGTCCACCATGCCACGCTTTATGCTGAACGACCAACATTGAGCAAAGATTTCTCCTATGCTCAAGCAACAGGACATTGATCACAAACCAAATTTACGGCTCACCGTAGAAGCCATGCTCTACAGAATGTGGGTGAAATGTCCATGGCTAGACCTACCTCCTGACTGAGTTTGGTCAGCAGCCTAATCTCTACAAAAGATACAACGACTGGTCAGCAAAAGGTTTTTTCCAAAGCATACTCAGGGTTTTATCTACTGACTCTGATATAGAGTAGGGGTTATGGATAGCAATTACGTCAAGGCACATCAACATAATGCACGTGCTGCAACTCACGATCAGGAGGCGATTGGCTTAAGTCGAGGTAGCAAGACAAGTAAGATCCATCTTGCCGTAGATGGGTATGGATTACCCATCGTGTTTGCGATCACGGGTGGTGAATTACACAAAGCCAAAGCTGCACCTGACTTGCTCTCACAGGTATCTATCGATGCCATTCTGATTAACATCTGAATCAGCGTAATGCAAATCTAGCCTGATGTAGTTTTAAGCTACCCCATCAACGCCTGTACCGCAATCGACTCATCCGCCAACCGCAGTGGATCGACCGCCGTACCAGCCGTGATCAGCTTTTTGCTTAGCATAAACTCCTGCGGACGATTCACACAATCCGCCGCAATCAGGCGACCCGCCTGCAAATAAAACGCTGCAAAGCTACGCCTTTGCTGCACATCACCCCGAATCACGATCTGATCATACCCCTGACTGAGTCCCGCAATCTGCAACTTTAGATCATACTGATCTGACCAAAACCAAGGCAAACTCTTCGAGGTCCGCTGTAAGCCACACAAGGTCGCCGAGGCAATTTTGGCCTGTTCATTGGCGTTTGGTACCGACTCCAAGCGCATCCGCCGCTGATAAATCGGATTAAACGCATTGGCACAATCCCCGATGGCCACAATCTCTGGCGCACTGGTACGGCAATACTCATCAATCACAATACCATTGTCCACCTGCAAGCCCGCGTCCAGCGCCAACTCGATATTCGGTACAACCCCGACCCCGATGATCACCAGATCTGCATCGAACATCGAACCATCGGCACACAGCACCGCTTGCGCCCGCCCCTCACCCGTGATCGCCGTGACCGACACACCGGTATGAATCGTCACACCCTGTTCGCGATGAATCCGCGTATAAAAGTCCGACACTTCCGGTGCAGTTACCCGCTGCAAAATCCGCTCGGCGGCTTCCAAGACCACCACCTGCATGCCCTGCTCGGTCAATGCGGCGGCTGTTTCAAGACCGATATAGCCACCACCGATCACCACTGCTTTGCCGTTGGGTTGTACAAATGGCTGGATAGCCTGTACATCGCTGATATTTCTAAGATAATGCACACCTGCCAAATCAGACCCAGCCAGCGACACCGTCCTGACTCGTGCACCGGTACACAGCGCCAACTGGTCATACGCAAGCGTACTGCCATCTTGTAGTGTCACGCTGCGCGCTGCCCGATCAATCGCAACCACCCGCCCGTGCCGAAATTCGATCTGATTTTTTTGATAAAAAGCGGCTGGCCGAATCAATAACTCATCGACCAGTTGTGCACCGCATAAAAAGGTCTTGGACAACGGCGGTCGATGATACGGCAAATACGGCTCATCGCCGATCACCACAATCTCGCCCTGCCAGCCATCTGGCCGCAGACTTGCCGCCAACTGCGCCGCAGCATGACTTGCGCCAATGATGACGATTGTTTGCATATGAATTCACTCAGTTCATGGTTGATGCACAGCATCAATTGTTGCCGACGACAGTTGCAAAATGCCTCTGTCGCCTATTTTGATACCTACGCTTTGGCAGTCAGTTTGACCATCATCTTGGCATAGCCGCGCACAAAGTTAGACTGCACCAACTCTGGCTCACCCAATACCTCAATATTGTCGAAGCGAAGCAATAACTCCTCCCACAGAATCCGCAACTGCATCTCGGCCAAGCGATTGCCCATACAGCGATGCACACCAAAGCCAAATGACAAATGATTGCGTGCACCTTTACGATCAATCAAAAACGCATCTGGCTGTTCAATCACCCGCTCGTCACGATTGCCCGAGGCATACCACATTAAGATCTTGTCGCCCTTACGGATGGTTTGGCCGTGCATCTCGATGTCTTGCTTGGCGATGCGACGCATATACGCCAGTGGGGTCTGCCAGCGAATGATCTCGGACACCATATTTGGAATCAGGCTCGGTTGGTTTTTCAGTTTGACAAACTGCTCAGGAAACAGGTTCAGCGCATATACCCCGCCGGTCATGGAGTTCCGCGTGGTGTCATTCCCACCGACAATCAGCAAGGCCAAATTGCCCAAAAACTCCATCGGACGGTGAATCAAATCCTTGGTATCGTCATTGCTCAGCATTAAGCTAATCAAATCAAATCCCATCGGCTCACCTGCCGCTTGCTGAGCCGCCTTGGCATGCCACAGCGCGGCAAACTGCTTGGCCATATCAGCGGCGGCATTAAAAAGCACATCGTTGTCGCTAATCTCACCGCCCGTGGCTTCTGCGCTGCCCGCCAACGTATCAGACCAGTACACCAGCTTGTGCCGCTGTTCATACGGAAAATCTAACAAGGTCGCCAGCATGCGTGCGGTGATTTCTTTGGACACCCGCTCCACCCAATCAAACGGCGTATCGAGCGGCAAATCATCCAAAATCTCTTGTACCCGACTGCGGATCAGCCCTTCCATTTCTTTTAAATTTTTCGGTGCGACCACACCTTGTACCGCTTGACGCTGCACATCGTGCTTAGGCGGATCCATTGCAATAAACATTTCCACATCCAGTCCGGCGGGCGGCTTGCCAATCACAATCACCGGTTCCGCCGAAAACAGCTCGTGGGATTTGTCCACGAACACAATATCGTCATAACGGGTAATCGACCAAAATGCACCGAATGGACTGCTTTTTTGGTAATGAACAGGACGCTCGTCGCGTAGCCGCTTAAAGTATGACTGCCATTGATGCTGTCGATATAAAAACGGATTGCTCATATCGATGTCTTCGAGCTTGAGCGTGGCAACATCGGGGATTGGCTTTTCTACAAAATCAGGGAACGGTTGCGCCTGTGTCACCCGTTGCTTGACCTTTTGGAACACCTGCATGCCTTTCACTTGTAAATGCATGGGTATCGGCAGCAGGGCTGAAATTTGGTTTAGTGTGGCTTGCATGTTTTTCATGATTCATTCCTCAATGATGATGCTTAACAGCTGTTGAAATCTGCCGTCACTACATTTGAAACTCAGGCAAATGCACCACCATGCCATCCATTGCATCGGACAATTGAATCTGGCACGCCAAACGAGACGACGCCGTACCTTCTGGTACCATCTCTAGCATGCGCGCCTCTTCGTCATTGGGCTGTCCTGTCGCCGCCAGCCAAGCACCGTCAACGATCACATGACAGGTTCCACAAGCACATTCGCCACCGCAATCTCCATCAATGCCGGATACGCCGTGATCGATAGCCAGTTGCATCAGCGACTTGCCCGCTTCGATGTCAAGTACGGTGGCGGTACCGTCATACTCGATCAATGTAATTTGACCCATTATTACTACTCCTGTGTGGTATACGGTTGCTGGTGACGCCGATGAAAATAGCCATCCCTCTTTACTCATAATAGACATGTATCCATACTGCTTACAGGTCTCTTGTTGACAATATAGGGTCATTAAAAGACGATTATGGCGCTGTAGCCCCATCGTCGATTGCATTTTTCTAGTCGATGTTCTTTCATACTGGTCTGTTATTGAGGTGTTTGAGCCATGTTGCATCCAAGTCTGCTGACTGGTCTCGCCAGTACAAGTGAATCTGCTAATATCCCCTGTAGCTATACCCGTCTGATTGGCCTAGAGCTGGACTTGCAGGCGCGTGACCTACCTAAACTATTAAAATTCACCACGCTGACCGCTGAACAACTGATGCGTGACGACACGATGATCACGGCCAGCCAACAGATTCAAATCTTACAAAATAGCTTGGAGTTGTCCGCATCCGATCAGTTTGGCTTGCGTTTAGGGCAGCGGCTCACGCCGTCAACACATGGCTCGATGGGCTTTTTAATCAATAGCAGCCCGAACTTATTGGCCGTGTTACAAGCGTTTCAAACTTTTTTGCCGACCCGTATGAGTTTGATTAGGCTCGAAACACACACCAATGCTGAGTGGACGACCTGCTTGATTTTCTTTGAGCAGACCTTGAGTCATGCAGTACATCGGCTACTGTCCGAAACTGTTGCGGTGATTTTTTCGGAATGTGCCGAATTTATTGTTGGACGACCGCTGACCGAGGCGGTGATTCAGTTTAGCCATCCCGCCCCCGATCATCATGCCTGTTACGCGGATTATCTTGCCGGTACCTATCAGTTTGATCAGCCACAACTGTCGATCCGAGTGCCGACCGAGTTGTGCTTGATTGCCAATGCATCCGCGCAGCACGATAGCTATCTGCTGGCGATGCAACAATGCGAAATGATCCTCAACCGGCTCAAGACCCAACAACACAGCACCACCTACCAAGTGCAAAAAGCCATGCTGTCCTATCCGCTCGGGCAACTGAGTGAAGAGGATCTGGCTGCAGCCTTGTTTATGAATAAGCGTACGCTGGCCAGACGTCTGGTCAAAGAGAACACGAGTTACCGGCTGATTCGAGATCGGATTTTATCTGAGAAAGCCAGTAGTTATTTACATGACCCTCAAATATCGGTCGAGGCAATTGCCAGCTTACTGAATTACCACGACTCTGCTAATTTTCGGCGCGCGTTTAAACGCTGGTTTGGTGTATCACCAAGTGCTTATCGGCGAAAAATCACCCATCGGCAAGAAGAAAATGACCTGAGAGAATGAGGTTGTTCGTATGATTGTTAATACGTTGAAACATCAATACGCCCTAGAAAAATACCTTAAAACGCTATGTCAGAGATGGCAATCATATGGCAGCCCTCCACTTCCAATCCGATAACCTCAACTCAACCCAACGCTTGCAACCCGCTGTGAACTCTGTAGAGGTTTTAATTCCCATTGCAGCCCATCCACCGTCAATGTCTTCAGTTAGGGGTCGTCTCAGGAAACGGAAAATATAGCACGCTAAGGATTTTCACTCCGACTTCTTTTAACGATATCCAACACGGTATTTTTGCTTAGATTGACCAGCCGACCGACTTGTCGATAAGAGTGTCCAGCAGACACCAACTCCAACACTTTAGGTGCCAGACGATCTGACTTGGTACGTTGACCAGGACGACGACCAAACACAACGCCACGCGCTTGTGCCGCTGCTACACCAGAGCGCACACGTTCACGTAGTAAATCTCCCTCAAACTCTGCTAATGCAGACATCACAGAAGCCATGAGCTTTCCCTGAGATGTGGAAAGGTCAAACTGCAAACCTGTTTGTGCCACCAGAGATACCCCGAAATGCCCAAGATTGTTGACGCTCACTTAATATTGACCAGCGATGCTCGTTGAATATTGACCAGGCATTTAAGCAATGTAGCGTACTACACTGCTGTGGATAAATCGATCAATTGCTGTTGCTTTTTCTTCACTGATCGACGGTTAAAATAACTCTCCTTTCTCTGCTTCTCGTTTCTTTATACGCTGCTTGGCTTCCTCCGTGCTTTGCTTAAAACGATAGGATTCATTACCCGTTTCGATGATATGGCAATGATGAGTCAGTCGATCCAGCAGTGCAGTCGTCAACTTAGCATCACCAAATACATTGCTCCATTCCGAGAAGCTCAAGTTCGTCGTAATGATAGGGGTCGTCTCAGGAAACGGAAAATATAGCACGCTAAGGTTTTTCAATTGCGCGCAATGGCCTAAATTTTCCACCACCTATCTTGGCTTTGCTTCGCCATAGATAATCCCCAGTTAAATTGATGTGCTCCCACCCCAGCGGTGACAGATATTGCAGCAAGGTATCATCGACTGTGCGACCATGCCCTCGTAGGGCGTTAGTCGCTCTCTCTAAATAAACCGTGTTCCACAATACAATGGCGGCGGTCACTAGATTCAAGCCACTGGCTCGATAACGCTGTTGCTCAAAGCTTCGATCTCGAATCTCACCCAATCGATAAAAGAAAACGGCGCGCGCTAATGCATTACGGGCTTCACCTTTATTTAATCCAGCTTGAACCCGACGGCGTAGTTCTACGCTTTGCAACCAATCCAAGATAAACAGTGTGCGCTCAATACGCCCCAGCTCTCGTAATGCCAATGCCAAACCATTCTGTCGTGGATAACTACCGAGTTTACGTAGCATTAGCGACGCTGTGACAGTCCCTTGCTTGATTGATGCGGCCAGACGCAAAATATCGTCCCAATGAGTACGAATCTGTTTGATATTCAGTGTGCCGCCAATCATGGGTTTAAGTGCGGCATAGTCTATGTCTGACTTTGGAATATAGAGTTTCGTATCGCCCAGATCACGAATTCGTGGTGCAAATCGAAACCCTAGCATGTGCATGAGTGCAAAAACATGGTCGGTGAATCCAGCCGTATCGGTGTAGTGTTCCTCGATGCGTAAATCAGACTCGTGATACAGCAGCCCATCAAGAACATAGGTTGAATCACGAACGCCCACATTGATCAGCTTACTGCTAAATGGTGCGTATTGATCAGAAATGTGTGTATAAAATAACCTTCCAGGCTCTGCGCCATATTTTGGATTGATATGTCCTGTACTTTCAGCTCTGCCACCTGCGCGGAAGCGTTGGCCATCTGATGAGGAGGTAGTGCCATCTCCCCAGTTTTCAGCGAAAGGTTGTTTCAATTGAGCATTCACCAATTCGGCCAATGCCGTTGAATAAGTTTCATCACGGATATGCCAAGCCTGTAGCCATGAGAGTTTGGCATAAGTTGTACCAGGACATGATTCGGCCATTTTCGTCAGCCCTAAATTAATTGCATCAGCCAGTATGGTCGTGAGCAATAACGCTTTATCCTTCGCAGTGTCATCCGTTTTCAAATGAGTGAAGTGTCGAGTAAAGCCTGTCCATTCATCGACCTCCATTAATAATTCGGTGATCTTGATATGTGGTAACAGCATTGCTGTTTGGTCAATTAAAGTTTGGGCTGTATCAGGAGCCACGGCATCGAGAGGTGTTATTTTTAGACCAGATTGATTGATCATCGCATCAGGCAAATCGTTGGTCGCTGCCATGCGATTAATGATTGCTAATTTCTGCTCCAATAGTGAAAGGCGACTTTGCAAATATAGATCACAATCAGTAGTAATGGTTAGAGGTAACTCATTGGACTGTTTTAGCTGATTAAATTTATCAGCAGTCACTAAATACTCATCGAAGTCTTTGAATTGGCGAGAGCCTTGTACCCAGAGATCCCCAGCCCGTAGCGAGTTTTTAAGTTCAGATAACACACATATTTCGTAATAGCGGCGATCAATACCATCATCGGTAAAGACTAGTCTTGCCCACCGTTTTTTGATAAACGCTATTGGAGCATTAGAGGGGATTTTTCGTGTATTATCAACATTCATGCTGCGGAGCAACTCTACAGCGGCAAGCATATCTTTTGCTGCTGGGGCAGCACGCAATTTAAGTATGGCAAGAAGTTCTGGCGCGTAACGGCGTAAAGTTGCATAGCTCTCGCCAATTCGTGGTAAAAAATCAAAGTCTTCGGGTTGCGCCAGTTTTTCTGCCTCAGTAATACTTGCTGCAAAAGCATCCCATGAAATAACAGTTTCGATGGCGGCAAACGGATCACTGCCATTTTGCTTGGCATCTAGCAAGGCTTTCCCGATAAGCCCATACAAACGCACTTTGTCGTTGATCGCTTTACCTGATGATTGAAATTGTTGCTGGTGTTTATTTTTTGCGATAGCAAATAGCTTTCCAATAATGCGATCATGCAGGTCAATAATTTCGTCGGTGATCGTGGCCATACTCTCCACAACGATTGCTACCAAAGTGGCATATCGACGTTGAGATTCAAATCTGGCCAAATCAGCAGGAGTCATTTGCCCACCTTCGCGAGCAATTTTCAGTAAGCGATTTTGATGAACGTGTTTTCCAATGTCTTCAGGTAGATCGATGGCTTGTAAGCACTTCAGCCGCTCAATGTGCTCAAGCATGTACTTTGAGTTTGGTTTAGCTGGTGACTGTCTAAGCCACCCCAATATTGTCAGTTTGCTGCCCTCTTTACGGTTCAGCAAAGCATCTATATTTTGACGATGAGTTTCTGAAAGTGAGCTCGTCAAAGCAGTATAAATTATGCGGTTGGCAGATGTGATTGCTTCTGCGCAAATACTATCAATTGCATTTATAGCTGGCAAAAGGACTGATTTTTGTCGTAAATTTTCAACGAGAGTTGTGGCTAAAATAAGACCTTTATCTGTCTGAAGGGACAAATCCACCATCATATTGACCGATTGCCGATAGTCACTCAAGGTGAATAGTTTGAACCCAAAAACTTTTTTCAATTCGGCAATATGTTCTCGTCTTGTTTGCTCGCGCTGACCATAATCATTCCAGCAGTCCACTGATATACTAAGTTGAGCAGCCATCATGAAAAGTAAGGGTTTGAATGGTTCGTCGTTAATACCCAATATCACTCCAGGGTAACGCATGTAGCAAAGTTGAATTGCAAAGCCTAGCTTGTTGGATGCCCCTCGATGTTGATGGACTATGGATTTATCAGAATCACTCAGAGTGTAATGCTGAAGCATAAAAGCTCTATCATCTGGAATTTCGAACAGGCTTCCCAATTCCGTGGACGACAAAATAGAATGGCGCGGCATGGCTCATTAGTCCCAAATAAACTAAACTATTAAAGGTACATTATTTTGTACCGCCACGCTTAGCTTTGCGCTGCAATTTCGCAAGGAGGTTCAATTGGGACAGAATGCGGCCATTTATTGCCGAGTATCAACGAACGATCAGTCCTGCGAACGACAGGAATATGACCTACGTGCCTACGCCAATCGTTGCGGCTACGATGTTGTCGGTGTTTGGAAAGAAACTGCATCAGGCAGTAAGGATGAGAGATTGCAAAGAAAATACTTGATGACCATGGCGCAATCTCGTGAAATCGATGCCATCTTGGTGACGGAATTGACACGCTGGGGCAGAAGCACCGTGGATCTCGTACAGTCATTACAAGATCTTGGGCATTTCGGGGTATCTCTGGTGGCACAAACAGGTTTGCAGTTTGACCTTTCCACATCTCAGGGAAAGCTCATGGCTTCTGTGATGTCTGCATTAGCAGAGTTTGAGGGAGATTTACTACGTGAACGTGTGCGCTCTGGTGTAGCAGCGGCACAAGCGCGTGGCGTTGTGTTTGGTCGTCGTCCTGGTCAACGTACCAAGTCAGATCGTCTGGCACCTAAAGTGTTGGAGTTGGTGTCTGCTGGACACTCTTATCGACAAGTCGGTCGGCTGGTCAATCTAAGCAAAAATACCGTGTTGGATATCGTTAAAAGAAGTCGGAGTGAAAATCCTTAGCGTGCTATATTTTCCGTTTCCTGAGACGACCCCTATTTAAAAATACCGATTAATTCAAAAACATACCATTTACTGAATATATGAAGCATAGGTTCCTGCTCTATCACTCACTCGTACTAAAATTACATCGCTCTTTTTACTGATACTAAACAATTTATGTCCACGCCACGTTCTGCGGCTTCGAGGGCTAGTTTTTGTTGAACCACTGAGAACAAGGACAACAAACTGCCTACTATATTTTCCCGGAGAGTGGTGTAGGAACTTTTTCATTATTGCTAATCATATCAGCGACAACATCAGCAACGAGCTCCTCTATTCCTGAGAATGCTTTAGACTGATCCGCATCAAGCCAAGACAATGATGGAAACTCAGCACACAACCCAACATACTCATTATATTCTGCTGACCATGTAACACGGCAAGTATATTGTTTACTATCCATTTGAAACCCCATAATGTTTTAAGTCTATGTATAAAAGTACGATTTTCACTTAGCAGTACTTAAATAATCACCCCACCACTGCATCATTTCAGTCCGCTGGGCTAAATAGTCAGCGTGATTATAGCTGGCACGGGTACGGTTCTTATCAATATGTGAAAGTTGTGCCTCAATCCAGTTATCCTGGAACAAACCTGAGTCATTCAAAATGGTACTAAAAGTGGAACGTAGTCCATGAGAGGATAATTGATGTTTTCCATAGCCCATCTTACGTATAGCCATATTTAATGTATTAAAATGAATCGGTTGATTATGTTTCCGTGGGCTAGCAAAAATGTACTTTTCACCGTATGACCATTGCATGACGTCTTTTAAAATATCTAAAGCCTGATCTGAAAGTGGAACTAAGAAGTCGGGAATCTCATGGCCTAATATGACTTTTCGTCGAAACTGTTTAATATGCAAGGCAGGTATTTTCCAGATTTTTTCATTTAAATCAAAATGATGAGGCTCAGCCAATAACAATTCAGCCCCTCGCACGCCAGTATGTAATTTGAACAGCAGTGCTTTTTTAATAATCGGATGGGCATCCAATTTTAATAAATTTTTCTTAAAATCTGATATATCCTCCGCTTTCAAATACGGATAATTCTTCTTGATTTTACTGTTAATGGCGATTTTATTTAAACCATGCGCGATGTTGAATTCACAATAACCCATCGCTACAGCGTAGTCATAAATTTGGTTCAAATAACTACAAGCTTTTTTGACAGGTTCTTTTACTTGGCGTCCCTCTATTTTTTTGATTACTGAAACCAGGTCATAACGCTTGATGTTTTGAAAAGGTAAATCCTGAAGGTCTGGATAAATATCTTGCTGTAAACATCTTTCTGCTAACTGTAGTACACCGCAGCGGGGTGAATCATTAAATGCATTTTTCAGTTTGAACTGCAGCCACTCCTCCCCTACCTTACGAAAGGTGATGACATTAGAGACAGTATCATGCTCAAAACAATAATTATTGTCTTTAAAGTCATCTTTGACTTGTCGTGCCTTTTTCAGCGATAAATCAGGATAAAGCCCCAACTGAATGCGGCGACGTTTTTTTGTTTGTGGATCTGTATAGCGATAGCACCAAGATTTTCTTCCAGTCGGCTCAATCTTCAGGCTAAGTCCATCTTCATCGGATAAAAAACAAGTTTTTTCCTTGCAATGAGCTTGGCGAACTTTAATTTCAGTAAGACTCATGAAATTTAAATGAAACCTATCAGCGGATTGACGAGATCCATTATATCAAAATAGAAGAAAATATATATGATGCGTACACTACGCATCATATATATTTGTAATATATTGTTTTATATATTTAATATTTTAAGTATTTGTATTTTAGTAACCATTATAAGTACCACCTCTTCTTTAAGTTCCCAACAACTCACTTTTTCTGTCATCAATGTTAAATAAGTCTTGTGCTTTAAATTCTTAGATGACCTCCTCTACCCTTTATTATCATTTTTATAAAAGTAACTATATGTACTCATTAAAATTTGTAGAGCTCAAAAACAAAAAAGACCGCTATATAGCAGTCTTTTAACTTAATTAAATAATAATTAATTCATTTTCATCATAAGTGCATAAGCATCACGTTTGTTTTGACGCAATGATTCTATCTCGGACTTCGTCAGCTGTTTTACGAGAGTTGAGGATATACTTTGCTTCCCACTCTGTGAGCCTTTCGAAATCGTACCCGTAAATCGATTTCCACCATGCTTCAAGATTACCATATACATCCCTCAATTGCTGAAGAGTTTCTTTACTTAGAGCTAATTGTGATGAGTATTGTTTACCCGTCAGTGCATATGCTCCAATAACTTTATTCGTCCCAGTTGTTTCAATATGACCTTTTAATGCTGCAAAAGTACCACCTTGGGTCTGGGTATCATCAACAATAATAACACATTTATCATTGTTTATTGTCCCATCAAATGCTGGTGGGTTGGCTAATCTATGCCACCCATCACCGCCAGTTCTTGATACTTTTATAGCTTGAACTATATTCGTATCAACTTCAAGCCCAAGTTTCTTTGCTATAACTGCTGAAGTAGCTAAAGGAATCATATTACGACCGACTGCTTCCTCAGCATGTACAGGTACTATAATAGTTTCCCGACCATCGATAATTCTTTCTAGTTCAGCAATCGCCTCATCCGAAACTAAATCTTTAGCTAAAATATACGCACTTTCAACATCCCCTGCTTTAGCAGCTTCATACATGTAATGAGAGGTTGCATCTCCAAGACCACGGTCAATAACCGTTTTAGGAAACATATTCCAATCTGTGCGATATAACTTCATATTTTTAAATAAGTTTTAATGATGGCTAGCATTAAATTTTACACTAAATTTACCGCTAGCATCTCTTGGATATTATTTTTCGTATCAGGCAGCACTCTCAAAAGCCGTTTGTTTGGACAGTCCCCATGATCATACACGAGGCAGCTTCAAATACTTATGGGCCCATCCTATCCAGTTGTATCTTCTTGCATCACATGAATATTGTATACTCATTTTGACTACTTGAAAATTATGGAACAACGTCAATAAAAACAATAACTCTAGAGTCTTTAGTCGACATTCCTAAAAAGGTAAATTCAACATTTCTTTCCATATCATTTCTTTGTGTCTCTGGATGAACAAAAGAAACATAGCTTATTTCAAAGAATCGGGCTAGGGTTTTTATGCCAATGATTTTGTTCTCTTCATTAGCAATTAAAACATCTAATTCCAGATCAAACTCTTCTAATTATTTAATTAAATCTTTAACTTTCATTTTACTATCAACCTCTATGAATTATTTAAAAAATTAGCACAATGAAACTTGTGAAAAAAATGGATTTGAACAAAATTTTTTAGCAAAAAAAGCATAGCAACCAGAAAAATCTTTCCAGCAATCAACAAAAATATCCCCGTGTGCTTCCAGTTTACAACATTTTGACTACCACACTGCCCACAGTAGTAATAATAGCCTTTGATACGGCCACCGCATTCAGGACAATTTTTATGATTAATGAATAAGTTACTCAACGTCTCTTCTCCAAAATTCTTATTATCAAGTTGTAAGTGAAGATAGCACACATTTATAAAAATGTCTTTTTTAAAACATCAAAAGATGTTATAAAAAAGACATTCGCTACTTTAGGATAACTTTTAAGATGAATTTAAATCTCCTTGATGAAGAATCAATCCAACCTTCTGAACCCACGCCATGTGATTTTTTCAAAGGTGAAAATGCTATCAAAAAAGCTAAACAGTTAGGATTACCTGATCTCGAGTTAGTCAGAAACGCAATTATGATCGGTGATGCTGACTATAGAACAAATACTCACTATAACCGTGCACGCTTTATTGCACGATGGGGAAAAATTGGAGAACAGATTGCTTTACTGCTTCGACAATCTGATCCTGCTTGGATATTCCACAATGACAGCCAGCCAAGAATTGAGAATACAGTAAAGAAAATACAAATTATCTTTATGAGCGGGAATATTGCATTGGGGTTAGCTGATCAAGTTGTATCAGCACACTGTGAAAAAGGATTAATGACATTAAATAATATTAAGGAGAATCAGTCTGCTTATGATGATGAGACAAAATTGAGAACATGGATTTTATACTTTCCTTCAGCATCACATCCAGCCTATAAAGACATTGATATCCCAAATATTCCTTTTGAATTTGCATACCCAACTTGAACCGTACCGGGTTTGTCGGAGACTTTTTTATTTAAGTTAGGCCACCTGACCTAACGGGTTAATCTTATCATAGTACATTGCTTCAAACTCAAAAGGCGACACATAACCC
>NZ_JBPKBJ010000082.1:0-14079 GCF_051390655.1 Acinetobacter sp. P1(2025) | reverse complement strand
GTAGCAGTCCTCAACAGATTTACGGAATTAGGTCGACCACTTACCCAAGTTACGCCTTAAATTTGGCTCAATTAGGGGCGCTTTGCATTTCAAATCTTTGTGCAACAAAGCCTTAAGAAAATGCCCTTTTCAAGACCATATAAATTTAATAGGACAATAAAAATGACACTTGCAACAACTCAAATATCAATCAAAAAATGGCATCAAATGTTGGAAACCAATGACATGTCCGTCTTAAATGATTTATTAGCAGATGAGGTAGTATTTAGATCACCTGTCGCTTATAAACCGTATGAAGGGAAACAGGTTGTTTTCTTTATTTTGACCAATGTTATCCAAGTTTTTCAGGACTTTACTTATCATCGTGAGTTCTTTACTGAAGATGGTGAAAATGTAGTGCTAGAATTTAGCGCGAATGTGAGTGGTAAATCATTAAAAGGTATCGATATGATTCGCTTCAATGATCGAGGGCAAATTATTGATTTTGAGGTGATGATTCGGCCAATGAGTGGTTTGGCTGCCTTAGCAGAGCAAATGGGTCAAAGAATCGCCCAATATCAAGCTACTTAATATTAAAAATAGCCTAAGTAAGTTTAAATTAAAATGTGGTTAAAAATATCAACATTATTCCTACTGCCAGTCATAGTTACTCAAGGAGTTATTGTTAAACAACGTACACCAAAACTTCTAGAGCCAATTGGAGAACGTCAAGGAATTGTAGGTTTTGGTCGGCCATTATCATTACTTATTTTAGGTGATTCTGCTGCTGCAGGAGTTGGTGTTGAATATCAGCATCAAGCTCTTTCAGGCGTATTGATTTCACAGCTTATGAATGAATATCAACTGACATGGGCTTTGCATGCTAAAACTGGTGACAATACTAGACAAGTCATTGATGCAATTAATACTTTAGAGCCACAAGTTTATGATGTGATTGTCACTTCAATAGGGGTAAATGACGTGACTAAACTTACCTCAATTCGCTCATGGATAAAGCAACAAAAACAATTATTTACTGAATTACGGAAGAAATTTGATCCAAAATTGATTATTGTAACTGGTGTTCCACCTATGCAGCATTTTCCAGCTTTACCTCATCCACTTGCTTGGATATTTGGAAAACATGCTCAACAAATGAATAAAAAATTACAAGGCTATTTATCAACTGAACTAATATTTAAGTTTATTGAATTTGATCTTGAACATTTTCAAGAGATGAATCTACCCATGGCTATAGATGGGTTTCATCCAAGTAAAGAAATTTACGAGATCTGGGGGAAACAGGTCGCGTCGTTAGTGCGCGAATTCTTCACCTCATAATTTAAGGCTATTGTCATCTATGGGTATTTCTACTTTAAATAAAATTAAAGTTTTGGGCTTAGAGTTATTTGACCTTGTGGTTGGTGCAGAGAAACCAAAGACATATTATTCACCAAATGGAAAGATTAAAAATATCTTAGAGAAATTGCCTCAGCTAAAACAGAAGTATCGCCCAACACCTTGGTTGTCTAACAATCACATGCATCTGTTGTATTTTGATGTTATTAGAAAAAAGACGATAAAGCTTCAATATGATCGTATTGAACAACTCACTATGCAGGATGGTGGTGTTACAGGAATAGCATGGTATGGATACGACTTGCCTAAGCAAACACCGACGATTGTTATTATGCATACAATTACGGGTTCACCTGAAAGTATGCGAGAACTAGTAAAAGATTTGCATCAATACACAGGATGGAGAATCGCGCTATGTTTACGTCGTGGACACGCTGGTTTACCAATGCCTGTACCTCGCATTTCACTTTTTGGATCGACAGATGATTTGAAAGAACAACTTACGCATATTCAACATATATTTCCTGAGTCTGATTTGTATGCTGTTGGTTCTTCTGCTGGAACTGGATTATTAGTGCGTTATTTGGGTGAACAAGGTCTAGACACGCCTTTTAAAGCTGCATTTGCAATGTGTCCTGGTTATAACACCGAAATTGGATTCAAAAATGTTCATCCGTTTTACACAAAGTTAATGACGAAAAAATTGTTTAAGCATTTTATTTATCCTTACCAATCTACATGGAAACAGCTTGATTCATTAGAAAAGGTTTTAGCATCAACAACTCTTGAAGAGTTTGAAAAAGTCTATTTTGAAATGGCAGGTTTTAGAGATTATGAGAGCTATTGTAAAGCGATTAATCCGATATATGTTTTTCAAAATATAAAAATTCCATTGATGATTCTAAACTCTGAAGATGATCCTGTGTGCTCGATCAAAAACTTTCATCCATATAAATCTGCTATAGAGCAAATGGATAATATTGCTGTGATTACAACGAAAAAAGGAAGCCACTGTGGATTTTATGAAGGCTGGCAAACTTCATCTTGGTCAGCACGACTTATTTCAGATTATTTTCTTATTCAGCGTTCAAGCTAAGTAATTTAAGGAATAAAGCCCATGTGTGAATGGGCTTTTTTTATTTTAAGATACCAAAGCAGGTGTATCTTTTATTCCAAGTTTTATTTTCGTGGTTGCAACTAAATTTTTTTCATTAGTCTGGTTAGGGTGAAAGTCATATCTATAGTATTCAAAGAATTTGGGAATAAATGTTTTATATTGCTTAGCTGCAAAATTAAAGAAGTTTTGCCATGTTTTAAGATTTGATAATTGTTTATCTTGTTTCATTAAAACTATTTGGTAGATTGTTGAAAGTCCAGTAATAAGAATCAGGCTTAAAGTGAAAATTGTGACCCGAGGAAGGTAAGCATTTAATCCATTTCCATATAAATATTCATATAAATCAAAAGCTACTGCTTTATGCTCAGTTTCTTCAACACTATGCCATAACCATAAATCTCGTATAGTTTTATCCGTCATATACTCATTTACAGTTTCCATCATACTTACGACTAGTACAGCTGTGTAATGCTCTAAACCTACAGTAACAAGTAAATTCCACTTTTTACTAAATACTTTTTCAAGACCTTTGAGAACAATACCAGTAACTTTTTCCAAAGATTCAGGGTTCAGGCCATGTTGTTGAGCGCTAATATGAAAAGCATGATGTTCTTTTGAATGCATAGCCTCTTGGCCGATGAAAGCACTAATTTCTCTATCTAATGCTTCATTCAGTTTTGCATGTTCTCGTAATGCTCTTACTGATCGCACGAAATAAGATTCACCTTCTGGAAATAAGGTTGAGAGTCCGGTGAAATAATGTGTCATTGCTGGATCATTAGCACACCAGTATTTAGGTGTATTTTCGAAATTGTAATCCATGCGACGTACAGGAAATGAGGCAGGTAAACGGGTTGAGTTAGTTTTCATTATTTACTCCATTCATTGTAAGTTCTAAAATAGAACTTATGAGGTAGAAGCTAGTTCTATATTCTTTTCCTGTCAATTAATTTTGAAGAAGATAGATAATATTGTCCCTAACTGATAGACAGAGAATCGTTTCTGACATGTATTTTAGAGTAAAAGGATAAAAGAAGATAAAATTTTTTATGAATTAAATACCCAAACCATAATTTTGATTTGGGTATTCATAAGATAACTTAATTATTAAGCGCAGGTGTAGCAGCCGCAATTGCTGCTGCAACAGCATCTTCTTCAGATTGAGCTGGAGTAGCTGGCTTTTGTGGTTCCGTCTTTACTGGTTTTGGTTCAGTTTGAGTCGGTTTAGGTTGTTCTGTTGTAGAAGTTTGAGTTTGGCTGCTAGTAGTTGTTTCAGCAGGGCGAATCTCACGACGAACTTCAGTTGTTGTATTTGGAGTTTCTTCACGAATAGTTTCGGTAACAGGAGCTGTAGTTTCTTGATCATCTACGCTTTCAAGCGTTTCAAACTCACTGTTCTTAGGCTCAGTTTGTGCTTGACTCGTTTCAATTTCAGCAGTTTGTTCTTGCTGATCTTCGTTTTTAGGCTCTTCTTTTTTGACGCACGCAGTTAATAAAAGACCAGTAGCAATCGCTGCACAAAGTAAAAGTTTTTTATTCGCCATTGTTAAAACAACATATTAAAAAAGGACAGAGGGAATTATATCAGCAAATTAAAAGAATAAATCACTTACATCAGACAGCTTTGTTGATATTTTATAGTTGCTTGCACCATCCATACTAATTTTTAAAGTGATAAAACTAAAAAATCATAATCTAAACTTGAAAATGATTGCTGTCAGCCATGCAAAAAGAATTTATGTATGAAATATCCACAATTCCGATAAATTTTTATCGAAAATGCTGATAGAATAGCCAGTTGTTTATAGTTCTTTGAATTGATGCGGTTTGACTTTGCTTTATTAGGGCAGAGTACAGTAAAATTGCACAACATTGTAGGCCGATTTCGGCTCGATTGTACGAGAAACTCAATGACCCATTTTATTTTTGTCACTGGTGGTGTAGTTTCATCACTAGGTAAAGGTATTTCTGCTGCTTCTGTTGCTGCACTTTTGGAAGCCCGTGGCTTAAAAGTCACTATGGTGAAAATGGATCCATACATTAATGTCGATCCAGGTACCATGAGTCCATTCCAGCACGGTGAGGTTTTCGTCACAGAGGATGGTGCTGAAACTGACTTAGATTTGGGCTATTACGAACGTTTCTTACGTCGTGCGAAAATGACCAAATTAAACAACTTTACAAGTGGTCGTGTTTATCAAGATGTTTTGAATAAAGAACGTCGTGGTGATTACTTAGGCGGTACAGTTCAAGTAATTCCGCATATTACTGACAATATTAAAGAGCGTGTTCTTCGTGCAGGTGAAGGTTACGACGTTGCTATTGTAGAAATTGGCGGGACTGTTGGTGATATCGAATCACTTCCATTTATGGAGTCGGTTCGTCAACTTATGGTTGAGTTGGGTCATAAACGTACAATGCTCATGCATTTGACTTTGTTGCCGTATATTAAATCAGCTGCTGAGTTAAAAACAAAGCCTACTCAACACTCAGTTAAAGAATTACTTTCAATCGGTATTCAACCTGACATTTTAATCTGTCGTACTGAATATGATGTTGATGCTGATACTAAACGTAAAATTGCTCTTTTCACTAACGTAGAAGCGCGTGCAGTTGTTGTTTGTAAAGACGCGAAAACAATTTACCAAATCCCACGTAATTTTTATGAACAGAATGTTGACGATTTAATTTGTGAACGTTTTGGTTTTAATGATCTTCCTGAAGCAAATCTTGAAGATTGGGATAATGTTGTTGAAGCATTACTCAATCCAGAGTACACGGTACGTGTAGCTATGGTTGGTAAATATGTTGAATTGCCAGATGCATATAAATCTGTCAATGAAGCACTTTTACATGCTGGTATCCAAAATCGCGTAAAAGTTCAGATTGATTATGTAAATGCTGAAGATCTTGAACAACAAGATATTAGTGTTTTAAATACTGCTGATGCGATCCTTGTGCCAGGTGGTTTTGGTGAGCGCGGTACTGAAGGTAAAATGCGTGCGATCCAGTATGCACGTGAAAATAAAATACCTTTCTTGGGTATTTGTTTAGGTATGCAACTCGCTGTAATTGAATATGCTCGCAATGTAGCAGGTATTCCAGAAGCAAGCTCTACAGAGTTTAATCGTTCAACTAAATATCCATTAATTGGCTTAATTACTGAATGGTTAGACGAGCGTGGCGAATTACAACAGCGCAGTCTTGAATCAGACTTAGGCGGAACAATGCGTCTTGGTGCTCAAAAGTCAGAATTGGTTGAAGGCACGAAAACTCGCGAAGTTTATGGTAAAGCTGAAATTACTGAGCGTCATCGCCATCGTTATGAAATGAATGATCGTTTCATTCCTACGCTTGAAGAAGCTGGTATGAAAATTTCAGGTTATTCTTCTGTACAACATTTAGTTGAAACTGTAGAAATTCCTGAACATCCTTGGTTTATTGCTGTACAATTCCACCCAGAATTTACAAGTTCACCACGTGATGGACATCCATTATTTGCTGGTTTTATTGATGCTGCGAAAAAACAGCACCAACAAGGTAAATAATGCAGTTCTTTAAATAAACTGGGAAAGTTTAAATGTCACAATTAAAACCACAAGAAGTTGTACGTTTAGGCGATATACAAATGGCAAATCATTTGCCATTTGTATTATTTGGCGGAATGAACGTATTAGAATCAAAAGATTTAGCTTTCGAAATTGCTGAAACTTATATTGACATCTGCAAACGCTTAGATATTCCTTACGTGTTCAAAGCGAGCTTTGACAAAGCGAATCGTTCAAGTTTGAATTCTTTTCGCGGCCCTGGTTTAGAAAAAGGGATTGAATGGCTTGCTGACATTAAGAAACAATTTAATGTCCCTATCATTACTGATGTACATGAACCATATCAAGCAGCTCCAGTTGCAGAAGTTGCTGACATTATTCAATTACCTGCTTTTTTAAGTCGTCAAACTGATTTGGTTGAGGCGATGGCTAAGACTCAAGCTATTATCAATATTAAAAAAGCACAGTTCCTAGCTCCTCACGAAATGCGCCATATTTTGCATAAATGTCTTGAAGCTGGAAATGACAAACTAATTCTTTGTGAACGTGGCTCAGCATTCGGTTATAACAACTTAGTTGTTGATATGCTTGGTTTTGACATCATGAAAGAAATGAATGTCCCTGTGTTCTTTGATGTGACGCACTCATTGCAAACACCTGGTGGACGTGCTGATTCAGCTGGTGGCCGTCGTGCTCAAATTACGACGCTAGCACGTGCAGGCATGGCGACTGGTTTAGCTGGTTTGTTCTTAGAAGCACATCCAGAGCCTGAAGTAGCGAAATGTGATGGACCATGTGCATTACGCTTATCTCAATTAGAGCCATTCTTGGCACAGTTAAAAGAATTGGATACTTTAGTTAAAGGATTCAAAAAGTTAGATACCCATTGATGTATGAAAATACATCTTTTTATTCATTAAACAGAGGAATTGTTCATGAGCCAAATCGTTGACATCCGTGCACGCGAAATTTTGGACTCTCGTGGTAACCCAACCATCGAAGCAGACGTAATTTTAGAATCTGGGGTTGTTGGTCGTGCATGTGCACCATCTGGTGCTTCAACTGGTTCTCGTGAAGCTTTAGAACTTCGTGACGGAGATAAATCTCGTTACTTAGGTAAAGGTGTTCGTACAGCAGTTAACAATGTTAACACATTGATTCGTGACGCTTTGTTGGGTAAATCAGTTTTTGAGCAAAAAGACATTGATAATACAATGATCGCGCTTGATGGCACTGAAAACAAAGAAAAATTAGGTGCAAACGCAACTTTAGCAGTTTCTTTAGCTGCTGCGCGTGCTGCTGCTGAAGAAAAGAAACTTCCTCTTTTTCAATATATCGCAGACCTTCGTGGTCAAACTATCTTGACTATGCCTGTACCGATGATGAACATCCTCAACGGTGGTGAGCATGCAGATAACACTGTTGATATTCAAGAGTTCATGATTGAGCCAGTTGGTTTCACTTCATTTGCTGAAGCGTTACGTGCTGGTGCTGAAGTATTCCATTCTTTAAAATCAGTTTTAAAGAAACAAGGTTTAAATACTGCAGTTGGTGATGAAGGTGGTTTTGCACCTAACTTGCGCTCTAATGAAGAAGCGATCCAAGTTATTTTACAAGCAATTGAGTTAACTGGTTATAAAGCTGGTTCTGACATGATGCTTGCTTTAGACTGCGCATCTTCTGAGTTCTACAAAAACGGTCAATACGTTTTAGAAGGCGAAGGTAACCGTGCTTTCACAAGCCATCAATTTGCTGATTATTTAGCTGGTCTTGCAAATCAATATCCTATCATCTCGATCGAAGATGGTTTGGATGAATCTGATTGGGAAGGTTGGAGCTACTTAACATCAATTCTTGGTGACAAAATCCAATTGGTTGGTGACGATTTATTCGTAACAAACCCTAAGATTTTACAACGTGGTATTGATGAGAAAGTAGGTAACTCTATTCTGATCAAATATAACCAAATCGGTACTTTGACTGAAACATTAGATGCTATCTATCTAGCTAAAGCAAATGGCTATTCAACTGTTATTTCACATCGTTCTGGTGAAACAGAAGATTCGACTATTGCTGATTTGGCAGTAGGTACAGCAGCTGGTCAAATTAAGACTGGTTCTCTATGCCGTTCTGACCGCGTTGCAAAATATAACCAATTACTTCGTATTGAAGAATTGACTAAAGCAGCTTACCGCGGTAAAGCTGAATTCAAAGGTTTAAAATAATCTCTGAATTATGCTAGAAGTCTTTCGATCAACTTCGAGTAAATTGATTCTGTTGCTTGCAATCGTTCTGATTGCAAGCTTACAGTACCAATTTTGGTTAGGTGAGGGAGGATATTTCCCTCATCAAGCTTTAGCTCAACAAATCACGCAGCAAGCTGAAATCAATCAAGAGCTAAAAGAGCGTAATCGCATTTTAGCGGCTGAAGTTTTTGACTTAAAAAATGGAACTGAAGCGATTGAAGAACATGCACGTCTCGATCTAGGTTTAATCAAACCAAATGAGACCTTTGTGCAAATGAGTACGATCAGTACCCATTACAAACCGATCTATATCGATCCAAATGCAAAATTAGATGCCCCAACCAATGAAAATCCAGACTAAATTATGGGCTGTTGTACCAGCAGCAGGCTCAGGTAGTCGTTTTTCAAAATCTGAATTAAAACAATATCAATATATTGCTCAGCGTACAGTAATTGAGCATACGGTCAACAGGCTCAATACTTTGCAGTTAGCTGGATGTGTTATCGCTATAGGTGAGAGCGATAACTTTGCCCAGACATTAGCTTTTGAGCACTTAGATAGGCTTCACTTTTGTAAGGGGGGAGCTGAGCGTGTTCATTCGGTATTAAATGCTTTGATGTATTTATTAAATATTGCAGATGAAAATGATTGGGTTCTCGTACATGACGCAGCACGCCCTTGCGTTACAACAGATTGTCTCGAAAAATTGATAATTACTGCTATAGAGTCAGATCAGAGTTCCATTTTAGCTATACCTGTTCGAGATACATTAAAACAAGTAGTTGAAGACCATCAAATAGAGAAAACAGTGAGTCGTGATCTATTGTGGCAAGCTCAAACACCACAAGTGGCAAAGATAAGCATATTAAAAAATGCAATAGAGACAGCACTGAAAGATCAAATTGTAATTACTGATGAGGCAAGTGCACTTGAATATGTAAATGAACCCGTACAAGTTGTACAAGGTCGTTCAGATAATATCAAAATCACTTATCCAGATGATTTAGAACTCGCTCGTTTAATATTGCAATCACAAGCCATAAATTAATTTTTTATAAAAATAGCCTAAGCAAAATTGAAAATTTAATGATTGTAACACCAATATAAATGACAACTATTTCACTATTTGATAAATTTATTAACTAAACATTACAACGGATTAACAAATGAAAAAATTATTACTTTCAGGTTTTTTTACATTGGCATTAGTTGGTTGTGCTTCAACACCTGAACAATCTCAAAATGTAGCTCAAGAAACGATCCGTTATTCAACAAGCCCATGTTTTGGTGCATGTCCAATTTATTCAGTTGAAGTTTCACCTAATGGAATAGTCCATTTCGAGGGCAAACAATACACTAAAGTAACGGGCACACGCGATCTTCAAGTAGATCCTGCTGTGTATAAGAAATTACAAAGTGAATTAAAAACGTATCGCCCAGAAACTGGTTCTAATGTAAAAACAACAGGTTGTGTGCAAACTGCAACAGATAAACCTAGTTCTTATTTTTGGTGGAAACAAGCAGATGGTACTACAACACGTTTGAGTCATTACACTGGTTGTATTTCACCTGCAAATGATGAATTAAACAAATTAATTGATAAGTTACCTACATTAATAGGAATTGAAGAACTGGTATAAGTGTTGTCTGATGACAAGAGCATACCGCTTGTAGAAATTTCTTAGATTGTAAAAAAACTAGCTGTCGTATAACTGTATACGGCAGCTTAGATAGAAAACTATAGAGAATTAGTCTGTAAAAACCATATAAAATTAATAAATTAAAATTAGCTCAAACTTGAGAATCGCTTGATTAAAAACTTTATGTTTTAGTTAACAACCTAGCCATTATTTATGCTAATAATAGTTAAACTAGAAAAGACGATATCAAATTTTATGAGCATTATTACTTAGTTTTTTTAACTTTAGATAACATCAACTTGGCTCTAACGGTTGTTTAAATTAAAAGGACGAGGTTGTAAGGCGTAAAATTGAACAGAGCGTTGGAGTTTTTTTCCAATGGTCTAAAAATTATTTTTTGTTAAAAATTAAATGAGATAAATTATCCAATTAAATCAAATGTTTAATTTAAAGCACATAGAAAATGCTTGAAAAAAGGTACAAAAAGATTTGTATAGTTTTTGAATAATTACTTCATTAAATATACAAAATAATATATTATAAAAATATATAATGTTTTAAAGAGTAAAACAATGTCTAGCATTATTTTAGCTTTGATTGGCGGTGCTATCCTTGGAATTGCAGTAGTGGGCTATTTGTATGTAAATGGTCGTATCGCAGGGATTAGTGGCTTGCTTGCGCAGGTTTTACAACCTAAATCACTTTTGAATAATCCTGCATTTTGGTTCTTGTCTGGCTTATTCATCATTCCTTTCATTTACCAATTATTTGTTGAACCTGAGATTGTGATTAAATCCTCACCAATTGGATTAATCATTGCTGGAATCTTGGTAGGTTTTGGCACGCGATTAGGTTCGGGATGTACTAGTGGTCATGGTATCTGTGGTATGAGTCGCTTATCAGTGCGTTCGATCGTTGCAACGGTCACATTTATGCTAGCTGGAATCGTGACTGTATTCGTTATTCGCCATATTTTAGGAGTTGCGATATGAAAAATGTATTTGCGTTCATATTTGGCGGATTATTTGCACTAGGACTAATGGTCTCAGGTATGTCAAATCCTGAAAAAGTTTTAGGGTTTTTAGACATTTTTGGTGAGTGGGATATTAGCCTAATGTTTGTGATGATTGGGGCTATTGCGATTGCCATCATTCCATTCCAAAAAGCGATCCGAAATCCAAAAACATTATTCGGTGAAGTAATTTCATTACCCACTAATAAACAGATCGATAAAAAATTGATCGTTGGTTCGATGCTGTTCGGTATAGGTTGGGGGATAGCTGGTGTATGTCCTGCACCTGCAATTACTCTGATTGGGTTAGGCTATGCTGAAGCATGGTATTTTATCGGAGCAATGTTCCTCGGTATCTTTATTCATCGCATATGGGCAGAACGATAAGTAGGAGAGATTAGATGCAACATCCTCAAGTCAAAGCATTTTTTGATGAAAATACAAATACATTTAGTTATGTGGTGACTGACCCAGAAACTAAAGTATGTGCCGTAATTGACAGTGTTCTAGATTATGATGCTGCATCTGCTTCTACATCAACTCATAGTGCAGATCAAATTATTGATTTCGTAAAGACTCATCAGTTAAAGGTTGAGTGGATACTAGAAACACATGTCCACGCAGATCATTTAACCGCATCTCAGTATCTCAAAGAACATTTGGGTGGAAAGATTGCGATGAGTGAAAAGATCGGTATTGTGCAAGAGACCTTTAGCTCAATATACAATCTTGATGTGAAGATGTTTAATTCACACCAAACTTTTGATTATCTCTTTAAAGATGATGAGCATTTTAAGATTGGTCATCTAGATGCTTACAATATTCCAACGCCTGGACACACGCCAGCGTGCTTGAGTTATGTCATTGGTGATTCTGTCTTTGTTGGTGATACTTTATTCATGCCAGATTATGGTACGGCGAGATGTGATTTTCCTAAAGGAAGTGCGGATATACTTTTTGATTCTGTTCAAAAGTTATATGAACTACCTGACGATACACGTGTTTATCTATGCCATGATTATAAGCCCGAAGGTAGAAATGAGTATTTCTATGAGACAACAATTGCTGCACAGAAACAAAGTAATATTCATTTGAAATCTGATACCGATCGACAAGATTTTGTAAAGATGCGTCAGGCACGTGATGCGACTTTGGCGATGCCAAAGTTGATTCTGCCATCTATACAAATCAATATGGATGCAGGTCGTTTTCCAGAACCAGAAAGTAATGGTGTGCGGTATTTAAAGTTACCATTCAATTTTTTTAAACGCTGATTAAAAAACTGATAAAAAAGGAAGATACACGTTATCTTCTTTTTTTATTTTCTATTAGAAATGTGAAAGCTATTTTGATACAGAATAATTGATTAAACTATTTTAAATTTTTAATGTTGTTAGATTTTAATGACTGTTTTAGAAATTGAAACACATCCACTGAAGCCATTCTTACCATATAATGCTAAGTTGCTAATGTTGGGAAGCTTTCCTCCTCCTCAAAACAGATGGAGGATGAATTTTTACTATCCAAACTATCAAAATGATATGTGGAGAATATTCGGATTGATATTTTTCAAAGATAAAAACTATTTTCTTGATTTATCAAACAAAAACTTTAAAGAACAAAAAATTCGTGAATTTTTGATAGAAATTGGTGTAGGAATATTCGATACCGCATTTCAAATTAAAAGATTACAAGGTAATGCATCTGATAAATTTCTAGAAATAGTCACGCCTACAGATTTGTCAGAATTACTCATCCAAATTCCTGCATGTCACACCATTATGACTACCGGTGATAAAGCGACGGATACACTGATGCAGCATTTTCCTGAAAACCCTTTTAAACTGATGATTGGACAATCTGTGCAAGTAAACTATATGGAGCGAGAGTTAAGTTTATATCGTTTACCTTCATCGTCACGTGCTTATCCTTTAGCTCTAGATAAGAAGACAGAAGCATACAAGCTATTTTTTGAAGAAATTGGCTTGGTTTAGTTAAATACAGAGAATCATAATGAAAGATGTTGAAAGTCTAATTGATCTGCGAAACTACGCTGATGCATTTGAATGGCAAGAAACAGCGAATGTTAAGCGTCCGTGGAGAAAGGATTTCTTTGATTATTATGCCAATCTGATTAAGACGCATGCTTCTGATCAAGGTTATATTCTGGAGTTGGGAGCAGGGCCAGGATTTTTAGCGCAACATTTATTGTCGCAATTGCCCAATATTCAATATACCGCTTTCGATTTTTCTGAGGCTATGCATCAGCTTGCTCAACAGAAGTTAACTCCCTCTGAACGAGCAAGAGCGAATTATCTCATTGGAAACTTTAAAGAGCCTGAGTGGCAAAATGCTGTAAATCAAAAATATGACTTTATTATCATTCATCAGGCATTGCATGAGCTTCGACATAAAAAATATGCTGCCGATTTTCATAAAAAAGTAACAACCTTATTAGAACCTCAAGGTTGTTACTTGGTTTGTGATCATCTATATGCACCTCATGCCATGCAAAATGACCAGCTTTATATGAACAAACAGGAGCATATCGATGCTTTAAAAGCGGCAGCTTTTGAAAATATCAAGATGCCTTTAGAGATTGAGGGGCTGTGCCTGTTTGAAATGCGTTTAGATTAGATTTTCCATCATTCTTGGGTATTTGATCCATCTAAAATCATTGATCTTGATGTCACGGACATGAGTAAATTCAGACCAGATCAGTTGACTGCCTTTTGTCCATTGCAGTGGTTTCACTCGTTGTTCCACTGCAAGTTTCTCTGGTTCAGTTGCTGGACGTAAATCTCCAATTTCCACATATAAACGAACGCCAGGATAATCACTAAAATTTCCCTGAATCAGTGAAATTAGCCAGAACAGCTTTCCGCTATTAACAGACTGAATACAGGCTTTGGAATTTTGGCTAAGATTTTCACCCAATCTTTCTGTAAATGTATCAAAGAAATAAGCGGTTTGATTGTCATTTAAAAAGACAGTGCCGATAGGGGTAATATTGGGTTGCCCATACTGATCGACTGTTGCAATTGAAGCATGTATTGATGCTTTTTGAACCGTACCGGGTTTGTCGGAGACCACTTTTCTTGAGAGAATGTCCCGATGAAAAAAGTAAAATACACCCCTGAAATCAGAGATAGAGCGGTTCAATTATTGATTGAATCT
>NZ_JBPKBJ010000081.1:0-14180 GCF_051390655.1 Acinetobacter sp. P1(2025) | reverse complement strand
TTGGCAAAAGAACTTATTTAGACCAATCATCAAAGACTTCATTGATGACTTTATTCTCGATAAAAATCATCTGCTACCACAGAGAATCTATAAATGATAGTGCGTAAGTCCTACTTTATTTAAATTAATTACATATTTTTATTGTTTAATTTATTTAAAATAAAATTAGTTTTTAGAATCAGAATCAAAAACAAGAAAAGCAAACCAAATCTCCTTTTAATCCAAAATTGCCAACTCACGATTAAAATTGAGTTAACTTATCATTTTTTCTTATATGCATCTTCACTAAAAACCATTGCATTTATCCACTTTTACTACATTTTTACCTTTTAGTCATTTTATACTAAACTTTAGTACAGTTAGATGAGGTGAATATGCAAACAAGTCTTGAGATTGAAGCAATGAGAGAATCAGCAAGTTCAATAGTAAATGTGCTTAAATCTCTAGCAAACACAGATCGTCTAATTATTTTGTGCCATTTAGCTAAACAAGAGTTAAATGTATCTCAGATTGAAGAACAAACTCAGATTTTCCAGCCGACCTTATCTCAGCAGCTGATGATGCTAAGAAAAAGCAAAGTTGTCTCAACACGTCGTGAAGGAAAGCAAATTTTCTATTCAATTAGTGATCCTAAGTTACAAGTTGTCTTAACAACATTGTATGAGAACTACTGTCCAAATATTTAATGTTCATTAAGTTAGATTTAAATTTTAAGCTATTGGCTTTTCCTGCATAATATCGTTATAACGATATAAACTTTGATATGCATGAAAAAAATAGATTTGAGTATAAGCACTCTTTTTCCAGCTTTTAAATGGCTAAAAACGTATCAAATATCGAGCTTTAAATCCGATTTGATTGCTGCTTTTATCGTTCTCGCAATGTTAGTACCTCAAGGTATGGCTTATGCGATGCTTGCTGGTTTGCCACCTGTTATGGGTATTTATGCAAGCATATTGCCAATGATTGTTTATGCCTTCACTGGCAGTAGCACTACGCTATCGATTGGTCCTGTTGCAATCATTTCGATGATGGTCTTTGCAACACTAAACCCTTTATTCCCTGTCGGCAGTCAACAATATATCGAAGCGGCTTATCTATTGACCATAATGGTAGGTGTGATCTCGCTAGTTCTAGGATTATTGCGCTTTGGTTTTTTAATTCAATTGATTAGCCATCCAGTTATTCAAAGTTTTATCATTGCTTCTGCATTACTGATTGCTCTCGGGCAACTTAAGTTTTTATTAGATATACCTCTTCAGTCAAATAATATTCCTGAATTTATTTCTAGCTTAGTCAAACATATACAAGAACTTAGCTTAATCAGTTTGATTTTCAGTTGTGCCGCCATATTAATTTTAGTGCTTTTACCAAAATTTGTGCACTCAGTTTTCCTGGCTCGAATTATCCCATTAATCGTTGTTATCTCATCGATCATTATCGTTGCAATATTTGATCTGGAACAAAATAGTTTAAAAACCGTCGGCACTATCCCGAGTGGTTTACCACATTTTTATTTTCCGTCATGGGATTCTGAGCTTGCTTTTAAGCTCTTACCAAGCGCGTTTATGATTGCCATGATCAGCTTTGTAGAGTCTCTTGCAATCGCTCAAGCCACTGCTTTACAGAAACGTGATGACTTAAATAGTAGTCAAGAACTCATTGCTTTAGGATTCGCAAATATCGCAGCAAGTATTAACAATGGTTTTGCGGTTTCAGGTAGCTTGTCACGCACTGTGGTAAATAGTGATGCAGGTGCAAAAACACCGATTTCAGGTGTCCTCTCCTCTCTCACTATGATTTTAGTCTGCTTGTATTTTACAGGTATCTTTGAAACTCTTCCCCTAACTGTATTAGCCGCTACAATTTTAGTCTCCATTTGGAAACTCATCACTATCGCTCCTTTTATCGAAACATGGAAATATTCAAAGGCAGATGGTTTTGCGATGTTAATAACCTTCCTCGGCGTAACATTCATTGATATTTCTACAGGTCTGATTATTGGTATTGGTCTTACTTTTATCATGTTGCTATGGCGTGTCAGCCGTCCACATATAGCTGTGATCGGTCTGATAGAAGGAACTCAACACTTTAGAAATGTATCACGCTATGATGTCATTACTGTTCCGACTATTGCCTCTTTTCGTATTGATGAAAACCTAAGCTTCTTAAATGCACACGTATTAAAAGGCTATGTGATTACTGAACTTAGTCAAAATGCAGAAATCCGACATGTGATTATAAATTGTTCAAGTATCAGCAACATCGATCTTAGTGCATTAGAAATGTTGGAAGAGTTAAATAAGGAACTCGCGCATCTTAATATTAAACTACACCTGTCTGAAGTGAAGAGTCCTGTGATGGATCGTTTAAGAAAATCAAAGCTCGTGGATGAATTAACAGGTGAAATTTTTCTTTCGCATTATCAGGCAGTTCAAAGCATATCTCCTATTGAAAAAAATTAGGAGGACAGTGATAAATGCTGTTTTTTCATACAAAGAGATAAAATACTTTCTGATAAAACATTTGCAAAAACATTATGTTAATTTTTACGCAATTTTTTAAGTAATTCATCATCAAAAAAAATTTTATTATTCATGGTGCTTAGGTATAGAATACGGCGCTTGTTTAACCTTAAACCGCACATGGGTTTGTAAGGCCTTTATATGTTTAGTGTACTGTCTCGCTTAAGTTTAGTTACCAAAATTATTATCGCTATTTTTTTAGGAATTGGCGTGGCAATGCTGTTTCCTAACTTTACACCTTATTTAAGTTTATTGGGTGAATTGTTTATTAAAGCTTTGAAGTCTGTTGCACCCATTTTAGTTTTCGTGCTTGTGTTATCTTCAATTGCGAATTTTAAAGTTGGACAGCATTCAAACCTAAAACCTGTCATGACCCTTTATGTAGTCGGTATGCTACTCGCTGCATTTAGTGCAGTGATTGCAAGTATTGTATTCCCAAGTCAGTTGTTTCTTCATCTAACTACACAATCAGAACTACAAGCACCTGGTAGTTTAGCTGAAATCTTAAAAAATCTTCTTTTAAGCTTTATTGCAAACCCAGTACAAGCAATTAGTGAAGCTAACTTCATTGGAATTTTAGCTTGGGCAATTGGTTTAGGCATCGCATTGCGTCATAGTTCTGATACAACCAAAAAAGTACTTACAGATGTTGCAGATGCGGTCAATAAAATCATTCATGTTGTTATTGGATTCGCTCCAATCGGTATTTTCGGTTTAGTCGCTGTTACTTTTGCTGATGCAGGTTTGGCTACTCTTTCAAGTTATGCCCATATACTTATGGTACTTCTTGGTACGATGTTCTTCGTTGCTCTTGTAATTAATCCAATTCTTGTTGGAATTACAATGCGATCGAATCCTTATCCATTAGTTTTCAAATGTTTGAAAGAAAGTGGTATTACTGCTTTTTTCACGCGCAGCTCAGCAGCGAATATTCCTGTGAATTTAGATTTAGCTCATCGTTTAGGTGTCAATGAAGCAACTGCGAGTGTTTCGATTCCTTTAGGCGCTACGGTAAATATGGCGGGTGCAGCTGTAACTATCACAGTATTAACATTAGCCGCTGTACATACACTAGGTATTCACGTTGATTTAAGCACAATGCTTATTTTATCAGTTGTTGCCACAGTATCCGCTTGTGGTGCATCTGGTGTTGCTGGTGGTTCTTTATTGCTAATCCCTGTTGCATGTAGCCTATTTGGTATATCATCAGAAGTCGCAATGCAAGTGGTTGCTATTGGTATGATTATTAGTGTTTTGCAGGACTCAACTGAAACTGCATTAAACTCATCAACTGATGTTTTATTCACTGCTGCAGTAGATTTTCGTAACCGTCAATAATCGTAGGTTATTATGCCTTTACAACGTTTACCAAACTGGATTCAAATCGGTGCTTTTTTATTGGCATTGAATGCAGGAATGGTAAACGTTTTAGGTTTATTTACCGTTCTTCATCAATCTGTTTCTCATATGACTGGAAATGTCAGTATGCTTGCAATGAGCTTACTGGACTGGCAACCTGACCACTTTATTTACTTAGCTTTAGTCGTTATTTGTTTCGTTATTGGTTCCTTTTATAGTGGACTGATTTTAGGAAATAGTAATGTGACTTTTGGTCACCATTATGGATTTCCGCTCAGCCTTGTTGCTATATTTTTATTCCTCACATGGCTGCTCCTCCCTTACTTTCCTCGTTATGGTCTTCTTTGGGCTTGCGTTGCAATGGGTGTTCAAAATGCAATGGTTAGCCATTACAAAGGAGCAATCATTCGCACCACACATCTGTCTGGAGTTTTGACAGATATTGGTTTGACTATTGGCTACAAAGTTCGAGGTTTAAAAATTGAAAATAGGCGTATTTTTTTACATTTTCTAATTTTTACGGGTTTTTTAGTGGGTGGATTGATTGCCAGTTTGCTTTATCCTTATTTAAAATTACAAACTTTTCTCATACCTGCAGGACTGAGTCTTGTATTAAGTATGACTTATTGGATCGTTTATTTTCGCTCTTCATCACACTCAGATTTGGATTGAATTATGGTAAAAAATGCATTACAAGCTCAATTGCTTAAAGCGGGCTTAGTTGATAATAAAAAAGCGAAGAAACTAACCAAACAAGCTCAGCACGAACAGCGCACTGGACAAAATGATGATGCTGAATTAAAAGCTGAAATTGATCGTGCAAAACAAGAGAAATTAGCAAAAGATCAGGCATTAAATTTAGAAAAGCAAAAAATTCTTGAAGAAAAAGCGTTGAAAGCCTCGATCATTCAAATGATCAAACAACATAAAGTTGAAAATACAGAGGGTGATATTGCTTATCAATTTATTGATGAGAACAAGATCAAAAAAGTTTACATCAATCAACAAATTTATAATGCGCTGGTATCAGGTTCTCTTGTTGTCGCAAAAGATCAGGAACAATACGCTTATCTACCAAAGGCTTTAGCCGAAAAAATTGATCAAAAAATGCAAGGCTTCATTTTGGTTAATAATAAAGATGAGAAAAATGACCAAACTACAGATGAAGAAGATCCTTACGCAGCATATGTGATACCTGATGATCTGATGTGGTAATTGAATGTAATAACACCTTACAGTTCGTATATAAACTGTCAGCAAATTATCAGAATTCAATTCAACACCTTACAATTCTCGCATTAAAGAATTTTAAGGTGTTTTTATTTTGAATTATTTTAATTTTATTAGCGATATTCGAACTGAATTGAGCCAATACCCTTGGCTAGAAATGTTAGTCGCATTATCAATTCTGATTTTCTTTGCCGCTTTGGCAAACTTTATTGCTAAAAGAATTATCGTTCGTGGTATTAGACATTTAATCACCAAATTAAAATCACCGAATCAATCAATCTTTGCGCAACATAGTATTACTCGTCGCTTTGCAAATATCGTCCCTGCTATTGTGATTATGAATGGTATTACGACCATTCCACATCTCCCAGCCAAAGTGATTACATTTGTACAAATGGGTGCTCAGGCATTTATTTTCCTGACTCTAGCCTTAACGGTTAGTGAAGCACTCAATATTTTTAACTTACTTTATCAACGTAACCCAAAATCCAGAAACAAACCCATCAAAGGTTATCTTCAACTCATCAAGTTAATCCTATTTGTCGTTTGTGGTCTTATGATCCTAGGCACCTTCCTCAAAAAAGATGTATTTACCTTATTGGCTGGATTTGGTGCGATGGCAGCGGTGTTAATGTTGGTTTTCCAAAATACGATTCTGTCATTAGTTGCTAGTATTCAAATATCTTCTTATGACATGGTGCGCATTGGTGACTGGATTGAAATGCCATCGCTAAACGCGGATGGTGACGTAATTGATATGTCATTACATACTGTGACGGTACAAAACTTTGATAAGACATTTACAACCATCCCAACCAACAAACTTGTAACTGATACATTTAGAAACTGGCGCGGGATGAGTAACTCGGGTTGCCGCCGCATAAAACGTTCAATTTTTCTTGATCAAAGCACTGTTCACTTTATGACAGATACAGAACAACAGAAGTTAAAAGAGTTTTTATTATTAGATCAATATTTAGATGCGAAACAGTCTGAAATTGATGAGTTTAACCAACAACTCAGCAATCAATCGCAATACAACAAGCGACGTTTGACAAATGTTGGTACATTTAGAGCATATGTTGAATTTTACTTACGTCAACATCAAGGTATTGCACAGCATCAAACTATTCTGGTGCGTCAGTTACAACCTACAAGCGAAGGACTACCTTTAGAAATTTATGCATTCACCAATACAATTGCATGGGCTTCTTATGAGGCAATCCAATCTGATATTTTTGATCACTTAATTGCAATTATCCCAGAGTTTGGACTGAGAATTTATCAAGCTCCATCAGGACATGATTTTCAAGCTTTGAATCATCAAAATACAAATAACGTTGAGCAAATAATTTAAGGTACCCATATAAAAATAGCCTGAAAGGTGTAGTAACTATATCTCTCGGGCTATTAAGTATTTTAAAGTCAGTTTAAGCTCTTTTAAACTAAGACAAATTTAACTCTTCATCTTTAGTAAGCGTAATTGCTGTGAGCATAGGTATACCTAAAATTACAGGAACGACAATAATCCATAAATCCGTAACGATTTTCTCGGAAAAGAAAAAGTGAATTGAAAGTGCTGTAATAGTTAAGACTGAAAATAAAACAGCGACAAATCGAACCGTAAACTTTAACAACATATTCTTTATCCTATTCAGTTTTTGTATTTCACTCTCAGTATATACCCCTCTGATGAATCAATTTTGGTTTTTATCGCATAGTTTTAATAAAACAAAAGTTAGATTCAATAAAATCTTGATTTTGAATTGATCCATCTACTTGGCTGCCTATTTTTATCATTAGACACTAGGAAATGATGCTTATTCGTCCTCAAAGCACATGGAATGCAACTTGATGCAATGCTAAAAATGATGCATCAAAATAATTCGTAATTTCATTTGGGTGACATATATGATTTTAGAAAGCCACCAAATCAAAGCAAGAAAAGTGCATTTCGACTTCTCAGAATCTTCAGTGTGCTGGATGAAAAACGATCCACTTTGTTCTCATGTGGCAAATGGAATCAACATGCTTTTACCTGCTGGTGAATTTTGGTTTTGTCGCGTATTTAATAAAACCATCCCTCTCATAACAGATGAAAAATTAAAAGAAGATGTTATTGGATTTATTCGCCAAGAAGCTACTCATGCTCGCGCTCATGAAAATGTACAAGATTTTTTAAGGGAAAATGGCTACGACGTTCAAGATCAACTAAATCGTGCCCACTTCTTATTTAATATACTTTTAGGTGATAAGCCGTTAGGACTTCCAATACTTAGAAATAAAGCGCTTGAAGAATATTGGTTATTATTCCGTGTTGGTATTATCGCAGCGATTGAACATTTCACTGGAACTATTGGTCAATGGACACTAGAAAGCAAGTCTTGGGATTCAGCAGACCCAGCGATGGCTGATTTATTTCGCTGGCATCTAGCTGAAGAAGTAGAACATCGTTGTGTAGCCTATGATTTATTTGAGCATCTTGTAAAAAATAAATTTGGCTTCTATCTATCTCGTCAAGCGATCATGATGGTAATCTTTCCTCTGTTCATTTATCTACTTGCTGATTTTGCCCGTGGTTTAGCAACTCAAGATTTAGAGAATGAGAAAATGCAAAAGCTCGTTCGCCAAAGTTTCTTTAATTTCATTCGCGAGTTTGAAAAAACTGCAACTCAAACAAACCATCTTCCTACGATTAAATATTTGTGGAAAGCAACGCTTCGCTGGGTTTCGCCGAAGTTTAATCCTGTCGATGAGGGCAATACAGAACAAGCATTGGCATATATGGCTCAATCTCCTGCCGTCAAGTTCTTTGAGCAACAAGACCATCGCTCAAAAGTCAGTTAAGATTTAAGTTTAGATCAAAACAAAAAAGATAATTTAAAGTAGACTTTAAATTATCTTTCCTCCCTTGCAATGGTAAATTTAGTTTCACTTAATTACGGGCTATAATTTTATCAATTTTTACCATTGGTTATCATTTTTACCTTTTGTGATTTTCTATACATTTTTTCTGATATGCTACAGGTTGAAGTTAAGTTAGTACTTTGGGCCAAGGGGAAAGTTTAGATGTTGCAATGGTTTGAGAAATTAGTTGATCCTTATCCAACAAAAGACTTAAACAAACCATTACCAACCACTTTTTTTGCTTTTGTTTGGCAAGCCACTGAGGGCGTTCGACCTTTTTTATTTTTACTGATTTTATGTGCTGCAGCTGCTGCTTGTTTTGAAGCTTTATTTTTTTCATATATCGGAAAACTGGTAGATTGGCTCAGTAAAAGTCAACCAGATACCTTTTTAGCAACGAATCAACAGAATCTGACTATCCTTATTAGCATTTTATTTGCGAATATATTTTTTGTAAGTATTCAATCAATTATTAAACATCAGGTTTTATTTAGTAATTTCCCAATGCGGATGCGTTGGCGCTTTCACAATTTACTATTACAACAAAGTTTAGATTTCTTCCATACTGATTTTGCAGGTCGACTCTCTGCCAAAGTTATGCAAACAGCTTTAGCTGTACGTGAATTTTGGATGATTTTAGGCGACATGTTGGTCTATGTACTTATCTATTTCATTACGATTAGTCTTGTACTTGGCTCAATTTCGCCTGTACTCATTGTTCCATTACTTTTATGGTTGGCATTGTTTATCGGTATCGCGAGCTACTTTATTCCTCGACTAGGTCGCGTCTCTCAAGAGCAAGCCGATGCACGAGCTGTGATGACAGGACGTGTTACTGATGCATACACCAATATTCAAACAGTGAAATTGTTTGCACATGCTGGTCGTGAAAGCCAGTATGCAAAAGAATCCATGAAAGAATTCATGGTGACTGTTTATAAGCAAATGCGATTGGCTGTCAAATATCAAATCTGTATTCGTCTTCTTAGCGCATTTCTCTTTATTAGTGTTATTGGTACATCAGTTTGGCTTTGGACCGAAGGTCAAGCTGCACTAGGCGTAATCGCGGCCACAACCGCAATGGTACTTAAACTTGATAGCTTAGCTGAGTTTATCATGTGGCATGTCACCATGCTTTTTGAGAATGTAGGTACCATTCAAGATGGTATGAAAACCTTAGGTAAGCCAATCGAGATTCAAGACAAACCTGATGCCACTGAACTCAAAGTCCCTCATGGTGAAATTAGTTTTGAAAATGTCAGTTTTGCTTATAACGACAAAAACGTTATTGATCACTTTAATCTAACCATCAAACCTGGTGAGAAAATTGGCATTGTAGGTCGATCAGGAGCAGGAAAATCAACGTTAATCCAACTGCTTCTACATTTTTATTCGATTCATCAGGGTCGTATTCTTATCGATGGTCAAAATATCCATCAAGTGACTCAAGATAGTCTCCGTGCAAATATCGCACTGGTCACCCAAGACACTTCTCTACTACATCGCACTGTTGCGGAAAATATTAAATATGGTCGACCAAACGCTACCCTTGATGAAGTATATCAAGCAGTTAAAAAAGCAAAGGCTGATGAGTTTATTCCTCAACTAAGTGATCAAAAAGGTCGTGTAGGCTTCGATGCATTTGTGGGTGAACGTGGTGTCAAACTATCAGGTGGACAACGCCAACGTATTGCAATATCTAGAGTTTTCCTCAAAGATGCCCCTATTTTGATACTTGATGAAGCAACTAGCGCGTTAGATTCTGAAGTTGAAGCCGCAATTCAAAGCAGTTTAAATGACTTGATGGTAGGCAAAACGGTTATTGCAATTGCACACCGATTATCTACTATTGCACAAATGGATCGTCTCATTGTTCTTGATCAAGGCAAAATTGTCGAGCAAGGCACACATGAGCAACTCATTGCAAATGATGGCTTGTATGCCCAACTATGGAAACGTCAAACAGGCGGTTTTCTTGTTGAGCAACGAGTAACTCAGCAGGATAAAGAATAATGTTGTATTTAGAAGATTTGAAAATTGGAGATCGTTTCATCAGTCGTGAGTATGAAATGACACTTGAAGAAGTTAAACAGTTTGCAAGTCAATACGACCCTCAACCCTTTCATCTCGATGAACAAGCAGCAGCTCAACATCCAATTTTTCAAGGCTTAGCTGCAAGTGGTTGGCATACATCAGCCGTAACGATGCGTCTTTGGACTGAGTGTTTCCCTATTGCAGGCGGTTTACTGGGTTCAGAGTCAAGTTTACGTTGGCCAAGGCCAACACGGGTTGGCGATAAAATCCATGTGGAAGTTGAAATTACTGCAATTGTGCCATCAAAAACCAAAAATGATCGTGGTATCGTCAGCTACGTAACACAGGCTTTGAACCAACACGGTGATGTGTTATTAATATCTACTACCAAAATTATGGTTTTTAGAAAACCTTCTTGATTTTTGAACATTAGGTGACTCTCTTGTCCAACAATTTTTATGATTCAATCTTTTATTTCATGCAAATATGTTCGAGACCTAGATGTTTAAAAGATATGGGCAAAAATTGATGAGCGCCACGGAAAGCACATGAAAACAACCTCAACTCGTCAAGATCAAGGAATACCAGGCGTTTACGGCTTATTGCTATTAGATGTCGTTTCACGTTGGGGATACAACGATGAAACTTTATTTGCTCCATTTCATTTGACTAGCGAACTTCTAGCAGATCCAAACTATAGAATTCCAACACCTGTAGCAAACGAATTAGTAAAACATGCATTACGCCTAACAGGTGAAAGTACACTTGGCTTTCACTTAGGCACACAGATGCGTATTTCAATTCACGGTTTTATTGGCTATGCCATTATGACCGCACATGACATTACTGATGCGATTGCCCTTGCGAGTCGTTTCATCCAATTACGCTTACCTTTTTTACAACTTTATTTCTCGACTTTTGGTCCCAAAGCCACCCTTCAACTGCAATGTGATATTGATGTAGAGCCACTCAGAACGGAGATTATTCTAGGGCTGACGATTGGCATCATGACCATGGCAAAGGCATTAACTGGTATCGAAGATCTTCAAGGTGAAGTGGATCTAGATTTTCCAGAACCTGAAGGTTTTGATAAATATAAAGACAAGTTGAATAGTACGATCCGTTTTAACCAGCCACATTTAATATCAAGTTTTGATAAAAAATATCTTGGTTTAAAAATGGTGAATGCTGATCCAATCGCAAGCCAAATCGCAATTAACCAATGTGAATCTGAATTATCAGCATTGGGTGAGCGTCGTCGTCTAGCGATGCGTGTTCGTGATATTTTAACCAATTCAGAGCAACACTATTTAAGTATTGAGAGTGTTGCAGAACGTCTTCATATGTCTGACCGTACACTCAAACGACAATTGGCTGCTGAAGGAACATCTTTTTCAACACTAGTCGATGAAGTTCGATATCGTCATGCGACTTCACTACTCTCCCGAACAGATTATAGTTTGGAACAAATTGCAGATGAATTAGGTTATTCTGACGTTGCCAACTTCAGTCGTGCATTCAAACGTTGGAGTGGTCGTAGTCCGAGTAACTGGCGTAAAGACCCATATTTGTAATATTTTCAGTGCATCATTTATTGATGCTTTTGTTTTTATTGAAAAACCTGTATAAAGCCAAACAAAAATGATGAGACAGATTTTTAAGGAGTTGTCATGAATCATCCAGAAGATTTGAAATATGCGCGCACGCATGAATGGGTAAGAATCGAGGGTGACCTTGTTGTTACAGGTATTACTGATCATGCTCAAGATGAGTTAGGTGATTTAGTATATGTAGAAACTCCAGAAGTTGGCAGCCAAGTTACGGCTACTGAACAAGCTGGAATTGTTGAATCTGTAAAAACAGCTTCTGACATCCATGCTCCTATTTCAGGAACTGTGGTTGAAGTAAATACTGCACTTGAAGATGATCCTGACTTTGTCAATGAAGAGCCATATGGAAAAGGTTGGATTTACAAAATCAAACCAGACAATATGGCTGATGTTGAAAAATTACTTTCAAATACAGAGTATGAATCAGGTTTGTAATTTTCGATTCTATTTAAAAAGACCCAGTGTTTGATCACTGGGTTTTTTATTAGATAATTATAAAAAGTTTGATATGGCTAAGCCATTTTACTAAAGCTAACAATTGATGAATAAATATCGTTCTAAAATAACTATAAATAGCTAAGCTATCGCAAGCAAAACCATGATGTTTAGCATCTAAAACTTTATAAAAACTTATGCATAAGCATTTTGATTGATTATCTTAAAAACTCAGAATATTAGTCATAAACCTTAATTTTCAGTTCAAAATATAAGCATTTTGAGATAATAAACTACAAAACTAGGACTTAAATCAGCCACTAAAGCCGATGCTTCTCGTATATTTTTTTAATTTTAAAAGTAAATGTTTCAGATTTGTAACAGATATGAAGATTTTGAATATTTTTCAACCAAATAAAATACATTTGTTATGATAAAAAAGTCTAATTTATTTAATAAAGAAATTAAGATTCATACACTTAATTTAAATTACATAAACAATACAATTTAGATACATAATTATAACAGTTTTTTAAAAATCATTCGTGATTGAATCTGTGACCTTATCAGTCTTATTAGAATAGTAAATCATTTTTGGCTATTCAGATGTGATTGCAAAATTATGGATATGTAAGGACAGGCATCCATTATGAATTTTTCTAATCCCACCGTTGTTGTGTTCGTGGTATATATTCTTGCCATGCTCGGTATAGGTTTATACGCCTATTTCTCCACCAAAAACCTAGATGATTATATTCTCGGAGGACGTAGTCTAGGTAGTTTTGTCACCGCTTTATCTGCTGGTGCATCGGATATGAGTGGTTGGTTACTCATGGGTTTACCTGGTGCCATTTACTTGACTGGATTATCAGAATCATGGATTGCGATCGGGTTAATAATCGGTGCATGGCTTAACTGGTATTTGGTTGCTGGACGTCTACGCGTTCATACCGAAGTACAGAATAATGCACTAACATTACCAGATTATTTCACTGGTCGTTTTGATGATCAGAAGAAAATTTTGCGTGTCACATCTGCGTTGATCATTCTGGTTTTCTTTGCAATTTACTGTGCTTCAGGCATGGTTGCTGGTGCTCGATTGTTTGAAACACTATTCCATATGCCTTATGAAACTGCCTTATGGTTAGGTGCTTTTGCAACAATTGGCTATGTGTGTGTTGGTGGCTTCTTAGCAATCAGCTGGACGGATACTTTCCAAGCTGGTTTAATGATCTTCGCTTTATTGCTTCTTCCAATTGTGACTTACATGTCATTAGGAATTGGCGCAGAAGAATTTACTGCTTTGGTAGAAACTGCTCGTCCACATGCTTACGATTTTGTTTCGAATCTAAGTTTTGTTGCGATCCTCTCAGCAGCAGCATGGGGCTTAGGCTATTTTGGTCAACCTCACATTCTTGTACGCTTCATGGCAGCTGACTCAGTAAAATCTATTCCAGCAGCTCGTCGCATCGGTATGACTTGGATGATTCTATGTTTAGCTGGTGCTGTTGGTTCAGGTTTCGTTGGTATCGCTTACTTCCAGCAACACCCAGAACTTGCTGCCGCGGTAGCAGGTAACCATGAAACAGTATTCATGGAACTCACAAAAATCTTATTCAACCCTTGGGTTGTAGGTGTAATCTTAGCTGCAATTCTATCTGCAATTATGAGTACGCTAAGTTGTCAGTTACTAGTATGTTCAAGTGCTTTGACTGAAGATTTATACAAAGGCTTTATCCGTAAAAATGCGTCTCAAAAAGAACTCGTTTGGATTGGTCGTGCAATGGTACTTGCAGTTGCATTACTTGCGCTGGTGTTAGCTCAAAACCCTGACAGTAAAGTTTTAGGTTTGGTTGCTTATGCTTGGGCTGGTTTCGGTGCAGCATTCGGTCCTTTGATTATTCTTTCATTGTTCTGGAAGCGTATGACATTGAACGGTGCACTTGTGGGTATGGTTGTCGGTGCAGTTAAGTTGACAAAAATAACTAATGATGCGAAAAGGTTTTTTTAGTTAACAGATGTTCACACATGCCTAGAATTGTTTCTGTACCACTTAGTTTAGAACAGCGAGAACGACTCA
>NZ_JBPKBJ010000080.1:0-14203 GCF_051390655.1 Acinetobacter sp. P1(2025) | reverse complement strand
GAAGAAATTATTTAGACCAATGATCAAAAACTTCATTGATGACTTTATTCTCGATAAAAATCATCTGCTACCACAGAGAGTCTATAAATAATAGTGCGTAAGTCCTATAATAAAGATTATTTATTCAAAAAACCAATAAATACTTTCATAAAAATCGTATTTTCCACAAAAAATTACAAATTAGAGAACAAAAAATAAGCAGAAATTTTCAAGAGCTTAGCCATAAACCCTATTGAAATTATTCTGCTTTTATCTCGTTAGGGACTAACAAAACTTACATATTAGAAAAAACCTATTATCTTATAAACACAAATAAACAAGTTCAAATTTAGAACTGCATAACCATGCAATGTATTTTAGAAATTATTCGGATTCTGCAATTGCTCAACTTCTTTTTCTTTTTCTGGATGATAGATTTCTGTTTTTGTATCTTCAGACTTTTTATTGGTTATTAGCTCAGGGTTATAGATTTTAATGATTTCCTTTCCATCTAGGTCTTCCGTGACCACATACTTAAAACCACGGCGATTCATTTTATGACATAAGCGTTGGTAAGCACCTTTTACACCATTTCTCTCCTCATTGGGATTGTAATAAAATGCATTCATTACTGCGGGTAAACCTAAACCACAAACAACGCCAGATAGCAGAACACTAATGAATGTGTAACCAATTAAAATACTACTATAAGGACTTAAAGCAGGAATGTTTGCTACAGCGAGTATTAATGCCAATGAGATTCCACCACGAACACCACCCCAAGAAAGAATAGTTAAACTACCGTTATAACTTTTGTTTTTAAAAGAAGGAAAAAGCCTGAACGCCGCAAAATTCGCTGCGAATCGAGAGAGGTGCAGAATTAAAAAGGCAAATATTCCGCCGATGATCAAGTTTGCACTTAGATCTAAGATAAAAAGCTCTAAGCCAATTAGAGTAAACAAGAACGAGTTAATAATCCCCTCTACGGTATGCCAAAAATGATTTACCTCCCTGATTTCACGTTGTTCTCGGATCTCCTGCCACTTATTACCAACGATCAAACCGCCAATTACACACGCAATCGGTGCTGAAGCATGTGCAAATAGTGCAACTAAATATGAACCACTTGCTAGTAAAGCAGTTGTAAGAATCAGAGATTCCATCTCATGCTTACCTTTTAGTAGTCGTAAAATCCCAAGTCCAAATGCAAACCCGATAAGCACTGCAACAAGAATTTCATAGATCAGTGTTTCAATCGTACTGATAAGTGAAAAATGCTCACCACGAATAACGTTCAGTAATGTCATGAATAACGCAATACACATCGCATCATTAAATAATGATTCGCCTTCTAGTTTTACAATCAAATGATGCGGTGCTCGAATGGAACTTAAGACCCCTTTAATCCCTATAGGATCTGTTGCACCTAATGCAGCACCTAATAGCAGCAATACAGAAATAGGTACTGGATAACCAACTAACCATTGGAATACATAAAGTAATCCAGCATAAATCATCGCGCAAAGTACTAGCGCAATGGTGGCAAGAATGCTGATCGGTTTCCAATAATTTTGTAGGTCAGAAATTTTGAACTTTAAAGCTGATGATGTAAGAATGAAACAAATCACACCATTAATTAGAAAATCATAAAAGTCGATATCACGTACTGCGGATTCAATATTGTGAATATTGATTTCAACAAATTGGTTCCCGTTTAAAAGACTAGCACCCCATTGTAATAAAAATACAAAGATAGCTGAGACAATCGGCACCCCAATTGCTTGTGGGAAACCGAGTACACGTTTGTTAAAAATTGTGGTTGCAATTGAGAGCGTAAAAACTGCTGTCAAAGCTTGTAAGAGAAAAAAATTACCCATACCACCTCTTTTTTTATCACCTTCAGATTTAGCTCATAAAGTGCTCAGACTCTCGCCCTAATGCGTGCAATATAAATGCATAAGGCATCACTTCATCAGAAGTTCATTTCTTTTTTCTTTGTTTTTCTATACCTCATAGTTTAGCTAGGAAATTACTTCATCAGCTAAACATAGTTACTTTAATCGAGCGAAACGATATATCGGTATAAATTTCGTATGAAAATCAACAATGAATAAAATTCAGACTATTTAAAAGTATTACATTGATTGATATCACCTGTGGTGTATCCCAACTCAAACCATTGCATACGTTGTTCGCTTGTACCATGAGTAAAGCTATCTGGTACAACTTGACCTGTTGCTCTTCTTTGTAAGTAATCATCACCAATTTTTTCAGCAGCATCCATCGCCTCTGCGATATCACCCTGTTCGAGAAATTGTGTTCTTTGTTGATTTTGATTCGCCCAAATACCAGCGAAACAATCTGCTTGAAGTTCTAAGCGAACTGAAAGTTGATTTCCTTCAACTTGGCTGGATTGCGCACGAGCCTGCTGCACTTTTCCTGAGATACCAAGTAGGTTCTGAATATGATGTCCAACCTCATGTGCGATGACATAAGCTTGTGCAAAATCCCCAGCTTGATCTTGACGTGACAATTCTGTTTGATTTTGCTCACCAGAAATACCCATTTGTTGGCGCATATCTTTAAAGAAAGAAGTATCGATATAAACCTTTTGGTCTGCTGGGCAATAAAAGGGACCCATTGCCGATTGCGCAGTACCGCAACCTGACTTCACTACTCCACTAAATAAAACTAGTCGAGGTGGCTTATAAGTCATGCCTAATTGTTGAAAAATTGGCGTCCATGTATCTTCTGTATCAGCTAATACCGTACCCACAAACTCACTTGCTTCTTTTTGTTCTAAAGTCAGATTTTGCGGTGCTTCGGCTGTTGATGTTGTTTCACTGGTGACAGCTTGTGTTGCTTGGTAAGCTTGCTGGGGATCAACACCAAAAAACTTCCAAGCAATAAATGCAACCACTAAACCGATGATACTAATACCACCAGCTTTAACACCGCCACCACCACGACGATCTTCCACATTGGTACTTACACGACGCCCTTTCCAACGCATGACTACCTCTCTTTATTATAATGATGACGGTTTCTTTTTATTTAGATGCTTTTGACCAAACTTTTTGTATTAGCCCGACAACAATTAATACAATAGCACCCGCGATAAATCCAATACCCAAGTTAATTAATGTTGGTGTTAATGCACCAATGATTGAACCAAAACTTGGGATTAACTCCAAATGATCAACAGTTTCTTCCGTAAAATGGTGTAATAAAGGAATCGTGTGTGTAATGATGCCACCACCGACTAAAAACATTGCTACTGTACCAACGACAGACAATGTTTTCATCAGAATCGGAGCAAAAGCCAGTAAACCACGTCCTACTTTATTTTTAAATTCTGAAGCTTGCTGAGTTAAATACAATCCTAAATCATCAATTTTGACAATCATCGCTACAAAACCATAAACACCAATTGTCATGGCAATCGCAATAACACTCAATACAGATACTTTAGTCATAAATGCGGCTGTCGCAACAGTACCCAACGAAATCACAACAATTTCAGCAGATAGAATAAAATCTGTACGTATTGCACCTTTGACTTTTTCTTTTTCAAATTTTGCTAAATCAACCTCTATTGCTTCTAGATCAGCACTTGCTTCTTCGGCAGTTTTTGCTTTTTTGTGATGTAGCATGTGTACTACTTTTTCTACACCTTCATAACAAAGGAATAGACCACCAATCATTAATAATGGATTGATAAGCCAAGGTGCAACTACGCTAATTAACAATGCTAATGGAACAAGAATGAGTTTATTAACAAATGAGCCTTTTGCTACGCTCCACACAACTGGTAATTCTCGGTCAGAGCGAACACCACTCACCTGCTGAGCGTTTAAAGCTAAATCATCACCCAATACGCCAGCTGTTTTTTTAGCTGCCATTTTACTCATTACAGCAACATCATCTAAAATTGTTGCAATATCATCAAGTAAAAGTAATAAACCACTCGCCATTTTTATTTCCTAGTTTGTATTTATCTCGCTATTGTAGATTTACTCAATAAATTCACAACATTATTTTCATAAAAGTTTGTTCAATCGCTGACGAAATTTTTTTATTTCCCGTACAATAAGGTCAATTTTATATTTATGAAATCACTGAAACTTGGAACATATCATGAGTAATGCTGATCAACGTCCAATCATTTTGACTGGCGACCGCCCTACTGGACAACTTCATTTAGGTCATTTTGTCGGTTCATTGCGTTCTCGTGTTGGTTTACAAGACAGTCATCATCAACACTTATTACTTGCTGACGCTCAAGCTTTGACTGATAACGCAGATAATCCTGATAAAGTACGAAATAATATTCTTCAAGTTGCTTTAGATTATCTTGCCGTTGGAATTGATCCAACTAAAACAACGATTTGCGTTCAATCATGTTTACCAGCCCTCAATGAGCTGACCATGCTTTACCTTAACTTCGTTACGGTTGCTCGTTTAGAACGTAATCCAACAATTAAATCTGAAATTCAGATGCGCGGTTTTGAGCGTGATATTCCTGCTGGCTTTTTATGCTATCCAGTTGCTCAAGCAGCGGATATTACGGCATTTAAAGCAACGGTTGTACCTGTAGGTGAAGACCAAATTCCAATGATTGAACAAACCAATGAAATTGTTCGTCGTGTAAATCGTCAAATTGGACATGATCTCCTACCTGAATGCAAAGCATTATTATCGAACATGGGACGTTTACCAGGATTTGATGGTAAGGCAAAAATGTCAAAGTCTTTAGGTAATACTATTGTTTTAAATGCTTCTGATAAAGACATCAAAAAAGCTGTCAATGCGATGTATACAGATCCGAATCACTTGCGTATTGAAGATCCAGGCCAAGTTGAAGGAAATATCGTATTCACTTATTTAGATGCATTTGATCCAAATAAAGAAGAAGTTGAAGAATTAAAAGCACATTATCGTCGTGGTGGTTTAGGTGATGGTACGGTTAAAAAACGTTTAGAAGGTATTCTAAAGGAATTGATTACTCCAATCCGTGAACGTCGTGCTGAACTTGAAAAAGATCCAGACTATATTATGGATATTCTTAAGCATGGTACTGACAAATGTCGAGATATCACGCAACAAACTTTAGATGAAGTAAAAAGTGGATTAGGTTTATTTAAATTCTAATTACAATACTTTTACCATAAAAATAGCCCATTTTTTGGGCTATTTTTATTTAAGCTTTTGATTTAAGTTTATTTTAGGAACTTTAACCCGAACCCAATAACTAACAAATTTTGTCACTTATTAACACTTGATAACACTCGTTAACACGAATACCTATGAACACAGTCAAGTTTTTTATTAGTATAGCCAAGTAGGTTAGATAAAACTAATCTCATGACATTTCTCCTTTCAACCGAAACTGTTTTTACAGATTCGTTGTTCAACGCAATGACAACCCCAATCATTGCGTTTTTTTTTGCTTTAAATATTTAGCTTGGAATTTGATTGAATTTTATGCTCGATACAATTAATCTTATAAATAATTAGTTTTTATAATTTTTTTAAAAAAAATTTTCCAAAAGAAAAAAGAGTATATACAAATGATATGGGATTTATTAATACACCCTTCCAACATTGTTTTTAGCGTTTCTTTATTGCTATGTCTATGTATAGGTGTATTGGAATTGATTTTATTAATGTTTGGGGGAAGCAGCAGCTTCATCGATCAATTTCTTCCCGATAGTTTGACTGACGTTGATCACGCTGATGTTTCTATGGATCATGCAGATAACCTTTTCACTCAGTTTTTAGAATGGCTGTATCTTGGAAAAGTACCTTTACTAGTTTGGTTGATTATTTTCCTAACTGTTTATTCACTCACTGGTTTAATTATTCAAGATGTTTTTTTCAATTTTACTGAACACTATCTATCTGCTTGGATCATTGCAACTGCCTGTCTTTTTCTATGTATGCCACTCGTTCGTGTTGCATCAAAACTCATTTCCAAAATTATTCCTAAAGATGAAACAACTGCAATTCATAGTGATGATCTGATTGGTCGTACTGCCAAAATTATATTGGGTGAGGCAAAGCCTAATTCTCCTGCCCAAGCAAAAGTGAAAGATCAATTTGGACAAATGCACTATGTTTTAGTGGAACCAGAATTAGATGTTGTTTTTACTCAAGGTCAAGATGTGATTTTAACTCAAAGAACCAAAATTGGCTTTCAGGCTATTTCCGCTTAATTTTTTTAATATAAATGATATGAGGGTGTTTTAATGTTCAATTCAGCATTGACTGAAATTTTAATTATTACAGGTGTAATTTTCGCAGCACTGATATTTATCGGTATCGTCATTGCTCGTTTATATACTCGTTCAAGCAAAGAAGTTTCATTCGTAAGAACTGGTTTCGGTGGAGAAAAAGTCATCTTGAATGGAGGTGCGATTGTGCTTCCTGTATTGCATGAAATCATCCCCGTCAACATGAACACACTACGTTTAGAAGTAAAACGTGCAGCTGACCAAGCTTTGATTACACGTGACCGTATGCGTGTAGATGTAATGGCAGAATTCTACGTTCGCGTAAAACCTACAGGTGAATCGATTGCGACTGCAGCGCAAACCTTAGGTCGGAAAACCATGTCTCCACAGGAGTTAAAAGATTTAGTCGAAGGTAAATTTGTCGACTCTTTACGTGCTGTAGCCGCGGAAATGGCAATGGAAGAACTACATGAAAAGCGTGTCGACTTTGTACAAAAAGTTCAACAGGTGGTTTCTGAAGATTTATCTAAAAACGGTTTAGAACTTGAAACCGTTTCATTGACAGGTTTAGATCAAACTGGTTTTGAATATTTCAATCCACAAAATGCTTTTGATGCTGAAGGCTTAACTAAACTTACAGAAACAATCGAAGACCGTCGTAAGAAGCGTAATGATATTGAACAGGATGCTGATTTAGCGATTCGTGCTAAAAATCTTGAAGCAGAGCGTGCGCGCCTTGAGATTTCTCGTGAAGAAGAATATGCAAAACTGCAACAAGAACGCGAAATTTCCATTCGTAAAGCCGAACAACATGCTGAAATTGCTTCTCAAGAAGCAGGTAAAAAACGTGAAGCTGAAGAAGCTCGTATTGCTGCTGAACGTGAAGTTGAACTTAAACGTATCGCTTCTGCTCGTGATGTAGAAAACGAAAATATCCAAAAAGCTCAACTTATTCAAAAAGCACAAGTTGAACAGAAAAAAACTATCGAACTCGCAGAGCAAGATCGTGCAATTGCAATTGCTGAAAAATCACGTGCCGAATCTGAAGCTAAAGCTCAAGCTGACAAAGCCAGAGCTGAGGCTGTAAAAGCTGAAGAAGAAGTCGTCACGGTGCGAGAAACTCAAAGAGCAGAACGTCAAAAAGCTGTCGAGCTTGTAGCAGCTAAACAAACTGCTGAAAAAGAAGCGATTGCGATTACTGTGGCAGCTGATGCAGGTAAAAAAGCTGCAGCAGATGAAGCAGAAGCTGTTCGAATTGCTGCGGAAGCTGAAGCCGAAAAGATACGCTTAAAGGCAAAAGGTGAAGCTGATGCTAAGGTACTTCTCGCACAAGCTCTCGAAAAACAATATCAAGTAGATGCTGAAGGTACACGTGCAGTGAATGAGGCAGCCAATGTTCTTTCTGCAGAGCAAGTAGAGATGCAAGTTCGTTTAGCCTTACTCAAACATTTACCAGATATTATTCGTGAAAGCGTTAAACCAATGGAGAATATTGACGATATCAAGATTCTACAGGTGAATGGTTTAAATGGTTTTGCTGGTGGTACTACATCTGGTGAGACCTCTGAAAATGGTCAAACATCTTTGTCTGATCAGGTTGTGAATAGTGCCCTACGCTACCGTTCTCAAGCACCTTTGATCGATAGCTTAATGAATGAATTAGGTCTACAGGGTGGTGATATTAACGGCCTTACTAATACTTTAAAATCTCAAAATAAGTTAGATTGATAAGAATAGGTCAAAAATAAACGCGGTCTTGACCGCGTTTTTTATTGTTTTTCAGCCAGCTCAAAATTGGTTAATCTTCCTTCCTGATCATAATGCAGGGTGACATTCTTAGCATCTCTTAAGGCATTCATTTGTTCAGTATTTAACTCGAAACTCAGTGCTAATTGATCTACAGAAATATTTTTCGGAAAGGATCTTCTTTCTTTATTATAAAAACGAAACCAATTATAGATCGCCCAAATAATTAAAGTCAGGATAAACAACATGATAGAAATAATTAAATAAAGGATATCAATCGATTGCTCTGGTATATTCATCACGAATAATTGCTCATATACACTGAAGCCTTGGAAAATCCATAATAATACAGTGATTAATGGCATAAAAATCCATATCCAAAGCAACCAGCCTAAAAAAAACAATCCATATCCAGCCGTTTTGTTTTTTACATAACGAGGTTCATCAATGTACTCAGGAATTTCCAATTGTGTAAGGTCATAGACCATTTTAAAGTTTGACATGATCTTGCCCCTCTCTAAATCCACGATCAGGACTTACCCAACGCACACGTTTTGGTTTTTTAAATATGGTTTTTGGCAATGCGATCGCGGTTGTGATGGTCATTAATACCCAGAAAAATAATGGATACCAGATGACCCAAAAATATGTTCGTAAGGTTCGACTATTGTCATATTGGCGGTCGATCATCAAACTCACCAAAAACTGTATTAGACAGGTCATACCTAAAACAATCCCATACCAGTTAGGCAGTACGGTAGTAACCGCCCATTGTTCTGGTAACTCTACAAATAAGCCAATCACATAAAGAAGAATGATAGCAGTCATCACATAAACCCAAATTACGCTAATAATTGCTTCAAAAACGACTGGCCACATGCGTCTTAAACGCCATTTAAATAACTTCGGTACATAAGCAAATAAGACTTCGATACCACCTTGCGCCCAACGTAGGCGTTGTTGCCACAACCCTTTAAAGGTTTCAGGCATGTAGATATAACAAAGTGCTTTTGGTACATACTGTAAGTCCCAATGATCGAACTGGAGCCGCCATGAGACATCAATATCCTCTGTAATCATGTCATCACGCCAATAACCAATTCGATCTAGTGCTGTTTTTCTAAAACCTGCAATCACCCCTGATACCGTAAAAATCCGCCCATAAGTACGTTGTGCGCGTTTAATCAATCCAATGATTGAAGAAAACTCACCCACTTGAATTTTGCCCAACACACTGGAACGGTTAATAATGCGTGGATTACCTGTCACTGCACCAACTCTCGGATAATGTGTTAGATGATTCATCATCCAAAAAACGGCATGAGGATGCAGTAAAGCATCGCCATCAATGCAAATTAGAAACTCATGCTGGCTGACCATCGCACCTGCTCTCAAGGCATATGCTTTGCCCTGATTTTCTGCCAAATGCACCACACGTAGTTTTGGATAGTGCAACGCAAGTTCATCTAAAATCTCTGCGGTTTTATCCGTACTTCCATCATTTATAGCAATCACCTCAAAATCAGGATATTGGCTTTGCATAGCGAACTTGATGGTTTCTCGAATTTGTTCTTCTTCATTAAAACAAGGAATGATAATGCTACAACTTTCTTGACTAGGTTCAGGGAAAACCGTTTGCCGAAATTCACGTTTGAAATAAAACCAAATTCCACCCGCCATCCAAAGCCAAGCCATTAATAAAGGAAATAAAAATGCAAAGCCAAAAAATAAGTCGCTTAAAGAAATATCTGAAAAAAATTCCATAATTAGCGCCCTCCTTGTTTCAACACATAAGGATTGCGATAGCTGAGCGGACTACCATTTAAGCTCAACTCACGATAAAGATATTGATGAATCGTAGCCCCATAAGAAAGCTGATAATTATCTACACCAATTTTTTGAACACCTTGTCGTTTTAATTGCTGATAAATTTGCTGATATTTTTTCCAATCATAAGAAGAAGCTTGATTATTGATCTGCAAACTAATGATCAAATGTTGTTTTTCACGTTCAGTTAAAGTCGATAAAACTTTATCTAGCTCATTTATATTATTTTTTGATTGATTCGAATCTAAAGCGATATACAGAAAATCAGCATGATCAGGAATCAACTGCAGTAACTTTTGTAGCCCATCCCACTGGGCTCCCTTGTAACTAAATTTTAGTGCTGTCTGATAATTTGTACTGACATTGACGTAATAATTTGCTTTCAATTTAGTCTTATTTTTGATCGCCAATACATCATTGATTTTCTTCTGACAAATGTGATCCCAATCTCGTTGACTAATTGCACAGTGTAATGTGTTATCTGTTTCAATCATCAAACCCGTGATGGAACTATTATTTTTGACTAAATCTGCAGTTAACTCTGACAAGTCGTAACCTTGTTGAGTTTCTAAACTCAGAGGAAGTTCTGCATAAACTTTATTTGCAATCCGTGTACGTGCTTGCCAGACCACCCGATTTAATAAGTCCGCTTTCATCGGTAAACTACGATTAGGAAAATAAGCAACATCAATTTTTCCATCATCATTCTGATCTTCAACAACGGTCAGCAATAAATTATTCGACTTAAAAGCTCCAACCTGATCCAATAATTGACCTAATCGCTGTTCAGAATTTCCATTATCTTTTACCAGTTCAGCTAAATTAAAACGCAGAAAACTCTTACGTTGCTTATAAGGTGCATGACGATCCAATACAAAATTTTGCATTTCAGCGTAAATTTGAGCTGGTATTGGATTATCAATGATCAAAGCACGTTGATAAGTCCCAAATAAATCTGCTGTGTTTAACTCACTACCTAGGCTAAATGACAACGGTAAACCCACCATACTCGCCAATTCCTCGGTTTCTTTGGTCACAGCTCCATATGGCCAAAAGATTGCGCGAGTATTAGTACCTAGCTCTTTATCTAAAATTTGCTTAGATTGTTGCAAGTCCTTCAAGACTCGACGTCTAAAGGCTTCATCAGTCTCATAACTTTCAGACTGAGGAAAATATTGCCGAGTAATTGCTGCGAACTCTAGATTTTTTTGAGGGTTTGCGGCAATACCGTAATGTAAATTGTCACTATGAGATCCAAACTCGACCAAGCCAGAAGCTTGCATTTCTCGCATTTGCTGCCATGTCATCAAATTACTTGTACCATATGCCTCAATAGCATCTTTGGTATTGCCGTTAATCCAACTGGTTGGTATTGCAAATACAGCAGGGATTTTATGTAGTTTTAATAATGGAAAAATATGTGTGTATGCACTCGATACACCATCATCAACGGTTAATAACAAAGCTCTCTCAGGAAGAGCTTTTCCTGCATTACGCGCTTGCCAAACATCCTCTAATCGTATCGGTTGCCATTTATTATCTTTAATCCATTGTAAAAATTGCGCAAAATTTTGACTGCTAATCGCATAATAATCACGATCACCTTTTGCTGCGACATCATCACGAACATCATGAAATGTCAGCGTCACAAATTGATTAGCTTTAGAGCTCGTTTGTGCGGATTCGGAAACTGCCTTATCGATAGGTTGTGCAAACAGATTGAATGACATTGCACTTATACACGCCAATAAGCAGAAAGGAGATTTTATATTCATTAGAACCTTCCTTCGAAGCCCAAAATGGCATAGGTTTTGTCTTCGTGCTCACCGTCATAAGGATGAGATCCCCACCCTACGCCATAATTTAGATACCAAACACGTGAAATTCGCCAATCATGGCGATACAAAAAGTTATAAACGGGCTGATGGGCAAAATCTTTTTGCTTAAAAGTACCCAGAGTCAGCTCAAAATGCTGTTTAAAGTCACGCTCATATTCACGCCATGTCAACCAATCATGTTGCAGATTTAACTCGATGCTATGACTAGATACAGGGTTAAAATAATCAACTTGCACAGCTTTATTTCTTCCGTAATATCCAGTAAGAGTCGCTATGCTTGTGTGTTGTGGTGATTGAAAAAATTGCTGACTGAAATATGCCTGATAGGCTTGTCGTAAATTTCCATCATCAATATCTATCGCTTGATATTGAATACCTGCTTTTCGAGACTCATTAGCTTGCCAATTCATCGCGGCTACATAAGATTGCCCTTTATGCTTTTGATCAATCGCTTGTAATGGTATATCAGCATCAGAATCGACTGAGAAGTTGTATGCCCAATGATCATTTAACCAATGTGACCAATCCAATCTAACACCAAGTCGCTCTTGATCCTTTCTTTCGGACAATAGAATATTGGCTGTTTTTCTATTTGAAGACCATTCCAGTCCCAGCCCTACCCGAGCATCGTCTAATTTCTTATTTTTATACCGTGCTTTTCGATATTGATGCTCAAGAAAGATACGATAATAATCATTAAACCAAGGACTATTTAAACGCGTCCAGAAACTCTGTTCGTTTGATCCTCGTAAACTATTTAATAGACGATCATCATTAGACTTATTCCTTGAAAAATAACTATGATGTTCTACACTCCACCGATCGCGATCCTTTAACTCTTTATAACTTAGTTGGACACCTGTATCGTCCGCAGCTGATTGTAAGAGCTTTTTATTTAATTCTCTCCAATATGAAATATTTCCCAGAGCTTGCGCATTATTCATTTGGTTGATTTCCGTCATTTGGCTGACTTCATCCAAACCATTCCATTGTTCTAAACCTTGTTTCGCTGTTAATGGTTTTTGCCTCCAACGTTGAATCAAAGCCAGATTATTTTGATAACCAATATTACGTGGTGCGATTGAAACCAAATTTTCAAAATACTGTTCGGCTTTTTCTAGCTCATTCCGATAAGCAAGATTTAACCCTTTTAAACTTAAATATTGTTCCCAATCTTCATGAGTTGTACGATCTACACCTTTTACTTGGCTATATTGATAACGTCTTAATTGATGTTCCATTTCATCAATCAAGTTATTTGCTTATTCAAATTTTTCTTGTTCTAAATACGCATAATATAAGGCTGAATAAACATCATAATCAGCATAGTTCTTTTCATTAAATAATGACAAATAAACTTGCTCTGCTTGTTCAGGTTGATTGGTAGCTAAATAAGCATCTGCAATTGCATGACGTGTATAAGTTGGCCAAAGATCTAGTGGAATACTAATACTCTGTAAAGTAGTTAATATATCCGTGTAACGCTTACGTTTCGCTAAAGCATAGATGTAATCAGCATAAAAGCTTTTTTGCCAATAAGGATAACCATTTACTATGGGTTTATACGATTCCATTTCAGCAAGCACGCTGTCTAATTCAACATATGCATCTGCATATTTGCTTTCTTGTTGAGCAGTTTTATAAGCAAGTACTGCATTTTTAATTTGAGTGGCGAATTGACTGAGTTTAATTCTGATCACTAAATCAGGATGAGTCTGAAATAAGACAGAACCTTTTACATATTCATCTGTCACCTTATAATTTCCGTTGTCAGTCAGTGCTAATAAATATTCCTCTTGAGAAAATTGAGTTTTTTTCTTATCGAAAGCAGCATTTGCAGCTTGCAATGCTTGGATAGGCATTCCCACTAATCGATAGGTATACGATAACAGCACTAGTTCTTCTGCATTTAATTGCTGCATATCTACTTGTTTTAATATGCTTTGAGCTTCCTGATTTTGCTTTGTTTCAGCAGCTATCGTTGCTAACCATACATTCCACCCCATTTGAGGATTATGAGCTCTAAATCCTGTAATCATCTTTTTAGCCAAAGAATATTGTCTGGCATCTCTTAAGGTTTTAACGACACTGGTCTGCGCATAAATAGGAAATACTTCTATTTGTATATTTTCTATATAGGTAATCAACTCAGTCGCATGAAGCGTATTTCTTCCATACGAAAGTACAAAATAATCCGCAATTAATTTTTGGTCTTTAGGATACAAAACTAATAATTTCTTTAAATCAAGTAACCCATGATCAACCTCTCCTTTCTGGATTAATTGAACAGCATACTCTCTGTGTTGATCAATCGGATTTGAATAAACAGCGCTTCCACAACACAATAAAGCAAAAAGAGATACACAATGCACAGGAATAAATAATTTTATTTTAATCATATTATTCCTCATTATTTAATATTTACTATAAATAATAGTTTAATCAAAAAATAATCACAATAATAAAATCTAGGACTTACGCATTGACGGATTCAAAAAAGTATTAAAATAGTTTATAAAGTATCTGTGATCAGACGAACTAAACATGCTTCTACAGCAACTTGTACATTACCCATTTATA
>NZ_JBPKBJ010000079.1:0-14703 GCF_051390655.1 Acinetobacter sp. P1(2025) | reverse complement strand
TCTACGTTTGATTGGTTTTGGAAAAAAAGAAGAATTTAAGAAAGTGCTCGCAATTTTAAGAAAGAAAAAGCCTGATAGGACAAGGGCCCTATGAAATTTGTCGTGTACAGAGGCAAATTGGTTAGACTTAATGCTTGATGCCAAGCTACTATTCTCTTGAGCAACTAAATCCTCTAGTGATAGATATTGTTGTTCCTTATTTTTTTGCCTGTTCAACAACCGTCGTTCTTTTCGTTGGTCATTATCCCCAGGTTGCTTGAACATCTTTTTGAGCCGTTCATCCGCTAATAATTGCTCAATGATTGCCTCTGCAAGATCATCAATAGATTGGGTAACTGATTTAAATTGAGTATTATTCAAGTCACTATTTGCACTATCCATATCCATCTCAAGTGCATCAGTTTGTATTATGTTTTCGTCATCCATTAAATTGTGCTCACATGGGTCAAAGCTAACCAACTAAAATTTCAACAAGAATTCCCAGCCAGTAAACCATTAATTCCCATCTATTTTTCTTTCAATTCTCGAATATTTTGACATGAATTCCAAGTTCATATTCTTATTTATCTGTAAAATTTAGTCTAACCCTCATGTGAATATAGGTCATAAATCTTACATAGGCAGGTAGAGATAACAGGGATTGATTGCCTGATAGAACAGACTCAATAGCCCATGTATTTGATACATATCTTGAGCAAGATAGTTAGGCTGCTTCACGGGTCTGAGAAAGGTGAAAACTCTATGGAAAGTTGAATGACATTTTTTTATTTTGAAGTGCGATGAACAACTAGTAACTTTTAACAACAATCCAAAGGCTACTGATTTCATCCAGTCACAATTGATTCAATCAGAATTTTAATGTGGGTTACAATGTGGGACAAAAGCACAGATAAAAAATAAGCCCTTGTAAAAACAAGGGCTTATTTTAATATTTGGCGGAAGCGGTGAGATTCGAACTCACGGAGGACTCACACCCTCGTCGGTTTTCAAGACCGGTGCATTAAACCGCTCTGCCACGCTTCCAATGGCGGCTATCATATAAATAAAAATTCAACTTGGCAAATCTTTTATTCAAAATAATGCACTGAACGCTCAAAATAAAATCAACAGCTTATAAATTTATTGATTTTGAGATTTTTCATAGCGAATTGAATTGATATACCAAAGTTTTTTCCCTAGAGGAGTGATGACCTCAACTTCGTCGTCCACTTGTTTACTCAATAAAGCACGCGCCATTGGTGATTCAATGGATATATGTTGTGGATGATGATCATATATTTCATCGACACCGACAATACGTAAGGTTTTTTGCTCGCCAGCATCATTTTCTATCTCTACCCAAGCTCCGAAGTAAACTTTTCCTTCTTGCTCAGGGACATAATCTACAATTTTTAATTCTTCTAAACGCTTTCCTAAATATCTAACCCTGCGATCAATTTTCCTAAGTAATTGTTTATTATACTGATAATCAGCATTTTCCGAACGATCGCCTAAACTTGCTGCCCAATTTACTTTTTTAGTGATCTCAGGTCGCTCGTCATGCCAAAGCTTTTTCAACTCGGCAACCAATAAATCATGTCCTGTACGAGTAATTAAATTCGATTTCATAGATAAAAATACGCTATTACAACATTCCATTTACAAGATTTAGCATTGTATTCCTTATTTGATCATCACCAAAGTGTATAAATTTTATTCTTTTTCAAATCAGACGGTTGTGATGTATTTCTCATTTTTTTACTGTACAAAATTTGACAATCAGTTTTTTGACCCTTAATATGCGCCCCTAAGTTAGTTTTTGTTTACTTTTTATACATTTTGTAAATGTTGTGAAACATTTATTAAATATCCGATCAACCCAATGTCATTTTGAATGACGTTCATGACTTGCCCACCCCTTATCGAATTTATCAACTTTTAAAAGCGAAGTTTTTGTTTTCTGAGCTTTTAGGGCATAAATTATCTGTAGCGGAGACAACATGCACAGTAATTCAAGTTCTGGGTCTAGGCCTAGCCTTAACTCTTTATCTTCTAAACTTCCATTTCAAGCTTTAGCTTTAGGATTCGCAATCCTTCCTTTTAATAGCTTGAATGCTGAGAAATCTCATCAATACAACACAGTCGTAACGACAAAAGTTTTAACCGTGGTTGCAGTTGAAAATCCAACCACAGTTTTTAAAGACGGTGAATTTTTACATGGTTTCGGTTACGATTTAGCTCGAAACTACGCACAAAGTCTCAACGTAAAGTTAGATTTTAAGACCGTACCTGACAATGCCACTGCTTTAAAGTGGATTGCTCAAGGCAAAGCAAATCTTGCAATGACCACAGCAAATCTTGCAACGATTGAAAGTAAACAGCTTGTTTCCTTTTCTGCAAGTTGTGGCGATCAAGCAACTTTGAGTAAAAATGGTTTAAACCCTCAATTAAACTGGGTGTTTAAACAAGCTGACGATCCACTGACTTTAACTGCGAGTGGTTTTGTTTGCCAAAGCAAACAGTCAGGAACAACTCAGCAATTAGCCTCTTTTTATAATCGTAATGTCGTTAAACCTGAATCTTGGTCAACGATTCAAAAAGACCTCAATCAGCGTCTTCCAATCTATAAGGCAAGCTTTAAACAAAGTGCTGCGAAATATAATTTAGATTGGCATTTATTAGCTGCAATTGGTTATCAAGAATCATATTTAAAACCCACTTCGGTGTCTCCCACGGGTGTTCGTGGTTTGATGATGCTGACGAGCAGCACAGCGCAAGCAATGGGTGTAACTAACCGTACGGATCCAATACAAAGCATTCAGGGCGGTGCTAAGTATTATGATCTTATGTTAGATCAATATGAGAATGTTCCCTATCCAGATCGTAACTGGTATGCACTGGTTGCATACAATATGGGGCCAGGTGCAGTAAATCAGATTCAAAAACGTATTAAGGCTCAAGGTAAGAACCCAAATCAATGGGTAAACCTATATGACTATTTACAGCGTAATCAAGCGCGTAATGGTCGTTACAAGCAAGCATTACAGTACGTCACCCGAATCCGTACATATCTAGAGCATCTAAAAACGAGTAATCGTATCGAAGTTTAAAATGCTCAGAGCAAAAAAAAGCTTACCAACGGTAAGCTTTTTTTATGAATAAACTTATGCAGTTTGTTCAAGAACCTTTTTGAATAAATCTTTTTGTTCTTGGCTAGGCTTAGCAGTTTGTAATGCCATCAATTGAGACATGTCGCCTTGCACTTTAATTTTACCTGTCATGAATGCTTGCATAGCAGCTGCCATATCAAACTCTAAGAACACTTTACGTAGAGTCTCTGCATCCATATTTAAAGTTGTTTTAGCATTTGGAGACAAACCCTTTTGGATTTTACCAGCGTCTAAAGCTAACTCTGTATTTCCAGCTGCATCTGTTACAACTAAGTTAATCGCTAAGTTTGCAAGTGCTGGTGGTAAATTTAAATCACCTGCTTCAGCAGTAAGTTTTTCAACAGTTGCAAACCAATCATCAGTTAAAAATGCAGCCATGATTATTCCTCAAATGTATTTGTTCAGTTTCTTGTGCCATCTATCCAGACGACATCACATGAAGCTTTTTGCTCGTGCCCTGTTATAGCATGTAATTTTTATTTTAGGCTATGATTTTTTGTACGCGATATTCAATTTTTAAAAAATTTATAAAGAAAAGGCACTTATCAAAGTGCCTTTTAAAAAACTTTTACATTTTACTCTGCAGCAAAACTCAAATTCACCACATCGAGCCGATTTTTCATTTCTTCTGGATCTTTCATATCAAACTCACGTTGACTATCCAATGCCTCGAAATCAAATAATTCACGGTCCGCTAGTTGTGATGGAGAAACATTCTGTAATGCCCCAAAAATACTATGTAAACGTTTCGGATATTGTTTATCCCATTCACGTAGCATGTCATTGATGATCGCACGCTGTAGATTTTCTTGCGAACCGCAAAGATTACACGGAATAATCGGGAACTTTCTTAACTCTGCATATTTGATGATGTCTTTTTCTTCAACATATGCCAATGGACGAATCAGAATGTTCTTTTTATCCGAAGACAATAATTTTGGTGGCATCGCTTTTAAACTGCCGCCATGGAATAAGTTCAAAAAGAATGTCGCCATAATGTCATCACGGTGATGACCTAATGCAACTTTGGTCGCGCCAATTTCTTGAGCAAAACCATAGAGTGAACCACGACGTAAACGAGAGCAAACAGCGCAATACGTTTTACCTTCTGGCGTTAAACGCTTAGTAATCGTATAGGTATCCTTCTCAAGGATATAATATGGAATATTATTTTCTTCCATATAGCGTGGTAGCACGTCTTCTGGGAAACCAGGTTGCTTTTGGTCAAGATTCACAGCCACGATGTCAAAATTGATCGGTGCAATGCGCTTGAACTGCAACAAGATATCAAGCAATGTATAACTGTCTTTACCTCCAGACACACATACCATTACCTTATCGCCATCTTCGATCATGTTGTAATCACGAATTGCATGCCCTACTTGGCGACGAAGTTTTTTCAACAGGCGATAATACGCCGAACTTGTCGGAAGTTCTGGCTTGAAATTAAATCCTTGGTTGGACTCCACTGGCGCGTACATAGACGTGATTTACCCATAAACAAAAATACCGCGAGATTTTATCCGATTCCGAAAATTTGCGCACCAAAAGAATTTTTCAATTTCTTTCATTCGTCATATTCAAAAAGGATACTGACAAAACCTGCATCAAATTTGATCAGATTTAGCTAGATTGCTTATATTTCAAACTTTTCCACAGTTTTCCACAAAACCTGTGGATAAAATTGTGGATTTCTTCGCTATTGACAAACTGCTTTTATCTGAAAATAAGGCTTCCGATCAAATTGATCATTTTTTAACCAACACTTTTTAACAATTAAAATCAATTACTTATATATGTCAAGTTTTCGTTTTCAAAAAAAAAATTTAATTTTTTTTGATGAACATTCGCACAAAAGGACTTGATTTTTGTCAGACAGTCAAAATTAAAAAAATTGTAGCAAAAGTTCTTTTTATGATTTTTTTTGTTAAACTGCTGTGAAGAAATTATGCTTTTTTGCGAATATTATAACGATGGATAGTAAAAATTATTTTTTCGCCCTTTGGTTGGGGACAGTCGGTTTAATGAGCTGCTCAGCAATATATGCTGGTCAGACCATTTATCAATTCAAAGATACTAACGGCACTACACTACTCACCAATAAGAAAAAGGCAGAATATAGCCATCTCAAAGTGGTGAAAGCCACTTATTATCCTGACAGTAATATTCACAGTTATAGCAACTGGGGTGCGAGTGAAGCTTCAGTACTTCCTAGCTATAGTCGTAATAAAAATGCATTTGATCAAATAATTCGACAAGCAGCTCAACAACATGGAGTTGCAGAAGGATTAATCAAAGCCGTGATGCATACTGAATCAGGATTTAATATCAACGCACGTTCTCCTGTTGGCGCTCAAGGTTTAATGCAACTCATGCCAGCAACGGCTCGACGTTTTAATGTAAGTAATGCATATGACCCTCAACAAAACATATATGCTGGCGCAAAATACCTGAGTTGGTTACTACGAAGATTTAATGGAAATACTCAACTTGCACTTGCAGCCTATAATGCTGGTGAAGGTAATGTTGATAAATATGGTGGAATTCCTCCATTTAGAGAAACTCAAGATTATGTCCGTCGAGTAACCAGTCGTTATCAAAACTTATATGCTTCTGGTCTAGGTATGAGTAACTCATCGTCTGCTCAAAGTGGACAAGTACTAGCTCAGTCTGCGAACTACACTACTCCACCACGAAGCGAACCGAGTCCTCCACCAAAACAATATAATCGACAAATCATTACCCTAGCTGATGGTACTTTTACTGATGCACCATCAGGTACATATACTACAGCAAATGCAACTGCATCAGCCCGAATAAATATTAGCGAATGATCGTTTAGCCTATATTCTCACACTATGATTTTAGTGTTGATTTTATAACTTTCTCACTCGCTAAGTGACTGTTTAAATACTAGTTCATTGTTTTATTAGCTTAATGTATCTACGCCCATTTTTTGCTTGAATTTTTAAGCATCGCCCTGCATATTATGATCATGATTTAAATTTATAAATCAGATTACTTTTTCTTTACATGAGGGTTTTCTCAATGATGCGGATTGGTTTGTTCTTGCTAACCAACCTCGCGGTACTGGTTGTAGCTGGCATTATCTTGTCACTCTTCGGTGTCGGTAGTTACCATGGCGCGGGTGGCTTGAATCTAGGCAACCTTTTGGTCGTCTGTTTTGTCTTTGGTATGGTGGGTTCATTAATTTCCCTCTTCATGTCGAAGTGGATGGCTAAAAAAACCACTGGAACTGAATTAATTGACCCCAATGCGCCTCGAAATCAGGCTGAAGCGTGGTTGTTACAAGAAGTTGCTCAATTATCCCAACGTGCAGGTATCAAAATGCCTGAGGTGGGTATCTTCCCGTCATACCAATCAAATGCGTTTGCAACGGGTTGGAACAAGAATGATGCTCTAGTAGCTGTATCAACTGGCTTACTTGAGCGAATGAATAAAGATGAATTGCGTGCGGTTCTTGCACATGAAATCGGTCACGTTGCAAATGGTGATATGGTCACTTTGGCATTGATTCAAGGTGTTGTGAACGCCTTTGTGATGTTCTTTGCACGTGTAGCAGGCGATTTTATTGACCGCAATGTCTTTGGTCGTGAAGATGGAGAAGCACCTGGTCTTGCTTACTTCGCAATTACGATTGTTCTCGATATCGTATTTGGTATTTTAGCCTCTACGATTGTGATGTGGTTCTCTCGTCAACGTGAATACCGCGCAGATGAGGCTGGAGCACGTTTAGCGGGTAAACAAGCCATGATTTCGGCATTACTCCGTTTACAAGCAGAATCAGAAATGCCTGATCAAATGCCAAAAGAAATGAAAGCTTTTGCGATTACTGAAGGTAAAGAGCAAGGTTTCAGCTTAGCGGCTTTATTCCAAACTCACCCAAGTATTGAACAACGTGTAGCAGCTCTACAACAATTAAATGTTCAATAATTCAAATAGATTAAACAAAATAAAGCCTCCTTAATGGAGGCTTTATTTATATTTATGAATGCAAATTAAGCCGATTAGAATGACTGATAAAGTTGCCATAAATAACTGACACCGAGCCAAACAGCGAGAATCAGTAAGATCAATACCGCAATTCCTAATAGATCAGGAATACGTAACCAAATCCAACTTACAATAGGATTACGCCAAAATGCTGAGGTCTTTTGCTTTTGTTCCAAAGACTCATGCAAAAATGGATGTACCACATGGATATCACTATGCACTTGGTATTCCTCACGGATGTGGTCATGCACAATCTCTAATGTTTTACGACTTGGACGGATAAATACATCAAATAGTGTCCCAACAATTGGTACAAATCCAACCAGCATATCGAGAATGGCAAGCTTAATTACACCAGCTAATTTATGTTGCGGTACACCAACTTCTTTTGCCTTTTTAAAGGCATACATGGTCAGAATGAAACCCGCAATATCTCCTGCAAATGGGATTGTGCTTAATGCAGCATCCGCACCAACGCCCTGTTTCGTGAAAGGAATTCGGACTAAACTATCCATTGTGTTGGCAAATTTAGCTAAATCTCGCTCGACTGCGATTGCTTGCTGTTGGGTTAATTTTTTTTGTTCTGTTTGACCAGTCATCAATCTAACCTAAAAACTACGTTTATGCTTGAGAATAAAGTAGTTTTTAGATTTTGTCGGTACATTTATTATTAAAATTTAGAATAAAATCATTGAAGCTATAAACAAATAAACAATGACACCTGTCGCGTCACAAATCGAAGTAACTAAAGGCGCAGAAGCACTTGCAGGATCTAAACCAGCTTTATTCAGAATAAAAGGCAAACTCATACCAATCAAACACCCCATCAATACGATTCCCATCATACTTAGGGCAAGGACTAAAGCCACCATTTCATCACCACGGAAAAAACCTAGTAATGATACGGCAATCGCCATTGTTCCCCCCAAACACAACGCGACTAGGCTTTCACGTCCGAGTAAGTAAAACCAATCTTTAAATTGGACATCGCCTGTCGCTAAAGCTCTCACCATCAGAGTAGATGATTGCGAACCAGCATTTCCTCCACTCCCCACAAGTAACGGTAAGAAAAAAACTAAAACTAAGTTTTGGGCAATCACATCTTCGTAGTGAGCTATTCCGATACCTGAAAGCAAACTACCAAAAACTAAAAACACCAACCAAAAGACACGTTTTTGATAGAGCTGAAGAATCGGAGCAGATTTAATACTAAGTTTCGATGATGCATTTACTGCACCTACTTTTAAAAAGTCTTCTGTTGCTTCTTCACTAGCAACATCCATCGCATCATCATAGGTCACGATACCGACCATCATGCCCTTGCGATCAATAATTGGCAATGCCAATAGATCATAACGTGCAATCGTCTTTGCAACCTCATCTTGGTCTGTATCGACATAAGCTGTCAGTACATTGGTTTCCATAAGTAGATTAATATTTTGATCTTCAGCTGCTAAGATGAGTTGCTTTAAGGATAAAACACCTAGAAGCTTTCTAGCTTCATCGAGAACATATGCAAAATAAATCGTCTCAGTGTCAGGGGCCTCTAAACGCAACATTTTGATTGCCTCATTGACCTGCATATTGGGTTTTAAGGTTGCATATTCCGAACTCATAATCGCACCAGCTGTTCCTTCTAGATAGGATGCAAGCTGGCGAATATCTTCTCTTTCAGCCTGTGCGAGTGCAGGCAACAATGCATTTTGTTGATCTTCATCCAAACACTTAAATACATCTGCACGTTTATTAGATGACATTTCACCTATGATTTCAGCCAAGGTATTTCGTGGCATAACTTTTGCTAATTTGACTTGTTCATTCGGTGCTAGATATGAAAACACATAGGCACGATCAGGCAAATGAGTCAATAATAATTGACTTTGATCTAAAGATAACTGGGTCAATACATCTGCAATATCAACAGGGCGAAATGTTTTTAGCGATGCTAGAGCGAGTTCTATATGATTATTTTTTAACGCGTCGCTTAATAAATATAAAAAGTTGTTATAGCTCATGTGGATCTCTTCACTACAAATAATCAGCAATGAAAAGTGATGTACAGTCAATTATTTGACTGATAAAAGAAGCTCTTCATCCTGATTTTGATGAATAAAAAAATGTGAAATTATGAATAAATCACAACTATGTATGTCCATTTAGGGAACAAAACCTCTTAGAACCGCTTATACGGCAGGGCAATACTACAAATATTTCTTTTTTTACTCAACCTACACAACAAAAATGAACAATTTGAGTCAAAGGTAAAATACCCCTTATCAAATTGTTCATCCGAAAAACTTAAAGTTTTAATAATCTATAATTTTGCAGTTTTCATTTTAGGCTTAAAGTAATGTGTGACTAACACGTACATAAATGGAATAAATATCAGCACCAAAACAGTTCCAAAAACCACACCGCCAAACACACTAAAACCAATCGCTTGTCGGCTCAACGCCCCTGCTCCTGTTGAAAACATTAATGGGATAACACCCGCACCAAAAGCAATTGATGTCATTAGAATCGGTCTTAAACGTAAACCTGCCGCATGCAATGCCGCATCTAAACTATTGCGACCTTGTTGCTGTAAGCTTGCTGCGAACTCAACCATCAAAATTGCATTCTTACATGACAAACCAATCGTGGTTAATAGTGCAATCTGAAAATAAATATCATTAGCAAAGCCAAACAGATAGCTAAAGATAATCGTTCCTCCAATTCCTAAAGGAATGGCTGCCATCACAACAGATGGAATAGACCAACTTTCATAAAGTGCTGCTAAACAAAGGAAAATAAACGCAACTGAAACCAGATATAACCAAATCGCTTGATTACTCGATTGTTGCTCTTGATAAGATAAACCACTCCATTCCAATCCAACTTCGGGCATTTGATCTACTAAAGTTTGAATCGCTTGCATGCCTTGCCCACTGCTAAAACCAGCAGCTGCATCAGCCTCGAGATTGATCGCAGGGTAACCCATAAAACGCTCTAACATGGGCGGTGCACCTTGCCAATCTATTTGGCTGAATTGAGTAAAAGGCACCATTTGTCCACTGGCATTTTTTACATACCAATAGTTCAGATCCTCAGGCTTTGAACGATATGGTGCATCACCTTGTAAATAGACACGTTTGATCCGTCCACGATCAATAAAGTCATTGATATAGCTTCCACTCCAAGCAGTAGATAAAGTTTGGTTAATATCATTTACATTAAGACCATGAATCATCGCAGCCTTATAATCGATCTTGATATTTAATACGGCTTGATCATCATTGCTTTTTTTATCGAGATTCTCTACAGAATCCTGCTGATTGCCCTGCTGTTGTAAAGCTTCAAAAGACTTCACAAGACTATCCCGCCCCAGACCTTGAGTATCCTGAAGCCAGAAATCCATTTTGTCTGAGTTACCTAAACCGCGAATCACTGAAGGCATAATCACCATGATTCGCGCTTGATTATTTTTGGAAAAATATTGCATCGCTCTAGCACGAATCTGTTGAGCACTATTTTCTGAACCAGGTCTATCATCCCAATGTTTAAGAGAAATAAATGCTTGTCCAAGGTTTTGTCCTGTACCAGAGAAATTTCGACCATGGATGACCATGACACCATTCAAATTTGCTTTTTCATTTTCAAGGAAATAATCAGAAATCGTCTTACCTACCGCTTCTGTTTTACTCATCGGTGTACCTTGTGGAAGCGTAAATTGTACTCCCAGCAAACCTTGATCTTCTTGAGGTAGGAAACTCGTTGGAAGAATTCGATAAACCAAAACAAAACTTGCAGTTAAGCCAACAATCGCGATTAAAGAAAATACTTTAAAACCAATAACCTTACTTGAAAACTTCAAATAACGCGTTTTGATATTGTCCAAACTATTATTGAACCAGATCGCCCATTTCGCCTGTTTCTGTTGCGGTTTGAGTAAAATGGCGCACATTGCTGGAGTCAAAATCAAAGCAACAAAAAGTGATAGCACCATGGCAACGACAAGGGTTATCGAAAACTGTCGATAGATAATCCCTGTTGCTCCACTAAAGAACGACATCGGAATAAAAACCGCAGTTAGAACCAAAGTAATCCCGACCAATGCTCCACTGATTTCCTGCATGGACTGAATCGAAGCTTGTTTAGCACTTAATTGCTGTTCGTGCATAAGACGTTCAACGTTTTCAACCACAACAATCGCATCATCGACCAACAGGCCAATTGCCAATACCATCGCAAATAATGTCAGGGTATTAATGCTCATCCCTAAAACAGATAAAACAGCAAACGTCCCCAAAATTACAACGGGTACGGTCACAGCAGGAACAAGTGTTGCTCGCCAGTTTTGGAGGAAGATAAACATCACCAAGACAACGAGGATAATTGCCTCAACTAATGTCGAAACCACTTGTGACATAGACTCTTTTACAAAAGGAGTATCATCACGTGGATACACCACAAAATACCCTTCAGGTAATGCTTTTTCTAATCGAGCGACCTCTTTATATACTGCATCAGCAACTTGCATTACATTTGCACCAACGGTCAATGACAGCGAAAGACCTGATGCTGGATAACCATTTAAACGGTTAAAAACCTGATAATTTTCTGCTCCTACTTCAACGCGTGCGATATCTTTTAGATAAATAAATTGCCCATCATTATTTGCTTTTACAACGATGTTTTCGAATTGTTCAGGTGTTCGTAACAAAGACCCTGAGGTCACTTTCGCATTCAGATATTGATTTTCAACCGAAGGGAGTTCTCCAATTGCACCTGCAGCTACTTGAGTATTTTGATTTTCTAATGCTGATCGAACATCACTAACTTGTAATTGATAGCTCTGTAGTTTTTGTGGATCCAACCAAATTCGCATTGCATACTGCGAACCAAAAATATTAACTTCACCAATCCCTTCAATACGGCTCAAATTAAGCTCAAAGTTATTGGTCAAATAGTCAGAAATATCTAAATTTGTTGAACGTCCAGATTTATCACCTAGACCAATCACCATAAATGAATCGCTTAATGACTTGCGTACGTTCACCCCTTGACGTTGAACATCTTCAGGCAGACGATTTATTGCCCCATTAACTGCATTTTGGACTTGGACTTGTGCTTGATCTGGATCTGTGCCCTGTTCAAAGAACAAACTTATTCGGCTATTACCACTCGCATCACTGCTTGAGCTAAAATAAAGTAAATTGTCGATTCCTTTGATCTGTTGTTCAAGCACTTGCGTAACACTGTCTTCAACAGCTTGAGCATCTGCACCACTATAAGTTGCAGAAACAGTAATTCGAGGAGGCGCGATATCTGGATATCGCTCAACTGGGAGATTTTGTATCGAAAAAATACCAACCGCCATAACGATAATCGCGAGTACGGTGGCAAAAATTGGTCGCTCAATAAAAAACTTGGATAGCATGGCTGTTCATTCCATTTTCTGAAACAGTCAATTGTTAAATGAGACTAATAAGAGTAGTTCAGTTCTTGATCTTTACTGAACAATTAAGCAAACACCATGCCTTTTAACATATCATTTCAAATCGAAGGAAATGAGGAGAAATAATGGATTTTATTACAAGGTTCACATCTTAAATGTATGAAGCATTTTGAAATGAAGATCATACATTTAAAATTAATTTACTGCGCAATCAAATACTTCACAAATACAGATTGACAGGTCAAGAACTTCCACAGATATTAGCGTGTTCGGCTCTCTCTCTCATTGTACTTGACATTTATGACGGCAAGCTTAAAAAGTTTTAATATTCTGCTACTTATTCTGCTGCCTGCTCTCGTTACAGGTGGTTTGTTAATTGTTGCAGGAAACCTATCAGATGGTTTACGTCTAGGTTTTTTATCCCTACCAGGCGTTATTTTTACTTACTTTGCGATCACGCGAAGAAAAACATATTGGTATGTTTTTTCTTTGTTGTGGTGGTTTATTTTTTTACTCGACTCACTGCTTAGATCAAGTACATGGTTTCTGTTTAGTAGTGATAGTGAAGCCTACTTTATTATTGAAGCGATTGCCAATACTAATCGCCAAGAAATTTGGGAATTTTTACAACTTCATTCAGTCGCAGTATCTACTGTTTTTATCAGTTTAATTATTCTCATCGCGCTGCATAGTTTTGCAGTCTTTAAATTAATTAAAGTTCAACATGTAGAGCAAATTTGGCAAAGTAAAATCTTTCGCTCATTTATCATTTTGCTTACCGTATTAAGTCTGACTAGCTATTTGATGAAACCTTCTCGCAAGGTGCATCCTCTTATTTTTTGGACAGAATATCAAACTAAGATTCAAGATTTCCGCGGGCGAGTAAAACAACATAAGAATGTACATAAGCAATGGGATTTAAGTGCTGAAAAAAATCTAGTCATGACGCGACAGGCCAAAGGTAAACAAACCCATGTCCTAGTGCTTTCAGAAAGCTTAACCAGTTTGAATCTTGGCATTTGCGGTTACCCTAGAGATACCACTCCTGAGTTGAATAAACGACTTTCAGAGATTAAAGTTTTCTGTAATGCATTTTCGCCATCGCCATCTACCATCAATGCTTTACGTGTTTTATTGACTGAAAGCCCTGCATCAGAACATAAAAAATATTCACCCGAAAGTGTATTGGCTTATGCTCGAGCAGCAGGATATAAAATTTATTGGCTAAGTAATCAAGATGATAGTTATCTATCATCATTGTTTGGTTCTTATGCGGATCAAGCTATTTATAAAAATACCCGTTCAGGTCGTAGCAGCTCATCTTTAGATGAAAATTTACTGCCTATTTACCAGCAGGCACTTGCTGATCCCGTCGAAAAGAAACTTATTATTTTACATCTGATCGGGACTCATCCTAATTACCAAGAACGCTACCCAACGACATTCAATAAATTTAATAGTAATAGTAATGATCGTGTTGAATCAGATTTAAAAGCACGAAATATCGATCCTTGGATTCGTTCCTTACGTAATGATTATGACAATGCAGTGCTATATGAAGATCATTTATTGGCAAAAATGCTGGACACTTTAAGAGCTGATCATTTACCTGATTTTAGGTCTTTCACGGTAGTTTCAGATCACGGCAATGAAGTTGGACATGAACTAGATTATGCTGGTCATAGCCCAACGACCAAAGCAGGCTACCAAGTCCCTGTAATCATGTGGTCGGATAAGTTAAATTTAACAGGCGTGAATAAAGACACAAATCTCAATACTGCTGAACTGGATCAGAATTTAATGCATATCATGGGCTTGAAAGATAAATCCTCTTCCAATCATTCGTATTGGCTAGATCAAGATTATCGTTTTACACCTGAGGCAAATTGGCCGTATTGGGAAAATAAATCCTAAGAAAATTATTATCTCACCCAGTTTGATCAAGAGGTTAAGCTGGGTTTATTTTTATCTATAAAAAATTCATAAAATTAGTAAGCGTCCGCTGAACCCCATGCCTATTTTTTAATTTGAGTTGGATTTCCAGCGATGTGGCAGTAATTCTTCTATTTGGGTCGCTTTATGCGTCGGCAGCCTTTTCAGCAC
>NZ_JBPKBJ010000078.1:0-14885 GCF_051390655.1 Acinetobacter sp. P1(2025) | reverse complement strand
GATTTCTTCTTGGTCTACGTGCCATAAAATACTCCATATATTGATGTTTATAACATCATTTGGGGAGCAAAATATCACTTATAAGTGTTGTTCAAATTTCCTGATCCACCTCTTTGTTTAGTTAAAATTTATAATTGTTATTCTTATGAATGTTTTTTGTTTAATTCAATTAACTAATAATTTTTTTTAAGCATAAAAAAAGCTACCGAAGTAGCTTAAATGAAACAAAGAAATCGCTTACATGAAGCGAGATAAATCTTCTTCTGGACGAGCGGTAAGGACTTCAATACCAGTTTGAGTTACTAAAATAGTATGTTCATATTGTGCGGACAACTTATGATCTTTTGTGACAACAGTCCATTTATCACCTAATAACTTTGTTTGCCAAACGCCAGCGTTCACCATTGGTTCAATAGTAAAGGTCATGCCAGCCTCTAAACGCATTCCTGTACCTTTTTGACCGTAGTGTAGAACTTGTGGTTCATCATGAAACACATTTCCAATACCATGACCACAATATTCTCGAACTACGCTAAAACGCTCAGACTCAACATATTGTTGAATAGCATGTCCGATATCACCTAAATAAGAACCATCACGTACAGTCGCCATACCACGATACATGGCCTCTTGCGCAACTTGACACAAACGGTTTGCCAAAATAGACGTCTCACCACCTACGATATACATCATATTGGTATCGCCGTGATAACCGTCTTTGATTACTGTGACATCAATATTTAGAATATCGCCGTTTTTTAAAATTTTATTTTCAGATGGAATACCATGACAAACGACATGGTTAACAGATGTGCAAATTGAATGTTGAAATGCAGGTCGACCTGGAGCTGCACCATAACCTACACAAGCAGGAATAGCATCTTGTACATTTTCAATATGATTGCGACAGATTGTATCGAGTTCTAAAGTACTCACTCCCGCTTTAATATGCGGTTTAATCATGTCTAAAACTTCAGCCGCCAATTTCCCCGCGATGCGCATTTTTTCAATTTCATCGGGAGTCTTGATTAATCGACGAGGAGCTGTATAAGTCGTGTTCATGATCTCTAAAAACTTTTGGTAATTCGCAAGCGTCTATGGTATAAATAGCCGCCTATTTTATCAAATGCTTTTCGTGACTATTTTCTAAATAAGAAGTGGTTCGAAAAATTGATAAGTAGTTATACAAAATCCGCACATATATCGTCACATTACTCTGGGTGCCTAGCAATAGGTGGAGAATGCGGATATATGGAGGCCTAACCCAAACTTTAAGGTAAAGAAAATGGCAGATTACAACGTAAGCATGCGCGACCTTCTTCAAGCAGGCGCACACTTTGGTCACCAAACTCGTTTCTGGAACCCAAAAATGCGTCAATACATTTTTGGCGCGCGTAACAAAATTCACATCATCAACCTTGAGCACACTGTTCCTGCGTTAAATGATGCATTGAACTTCGTTAACAACTTGGCGAGCAAAAAGAACAAAGTATTATTCGTTGGTACGAAACGTGCTGCTTCTAACATCATCCGTGAACAAGCTCAACGTGCTGGTCAACCATATGTAGATCACCGTTGGTTAGGTGGTATGTTGACGAACTGGAAAACTCTTCGCCAATCTATCAACCGTTTAAAAGATCTTCAAACTCAATCTCAAGATGGTACTTTTGCTAAGCTTACTAAACGTGAAGCTTTAGAGCGTACTCGTGAGATGGACAAGCTTGAACGTGCTTTAGGCGGCGTTAAGAACATGGGTGGTTTACCTGACGCATTATTTGTAATCGATGTTGACCACGAAGCGATTGCAATCAAAGAAGCTAAAAACTTAGGTATTCCTGTAATCGGTATCGTTGATACAAACTCAAACCCAGATAACGTAGATTACGTTATTCCTGGTAACGATGATGCGATCCGTGCAGTAACGTTATACGCTTCAGCTATGGCTGACGCTATCATTGCTGGTAAAGAATACGCTCAATCACAAGCGAACGCTCAAGCAAAAGGCGATGACGCTGCGAAAGACGCTTCTGAGGCTTAATGCGTTTTGACGCAAGCTTGTCATTTTTGCGACATGTAATGGTGGCAAATTAAAGCGTCGAGATTGCAAACGGTCCAGAGTTTCTTTGGGCCGTTTTTGTTGAACAGATTTATTTTCTACCGATTTAGGAGATCAACATGACTGCAATTACTGCAAGCATGGTAAAAGAATTACGTGACCGTACTGGTCTTGCAATGATGGAATGCAAAAAAGCATTAACAGAAGCAAACGGCGACATCGAACTTGCAATTGATAACCTTCGTAAATCAGGTCAAGCAAAAGCAGCTAAAAAAGCTGGTAACATTGCTGCTGATGGTGCGATCACGATCATTCAAAACGGTAACAAAGCGATTCTTGTTGAAGTTAACTGTCAAACTGACTTCGTTGCTAAAGACGACAACTTCAAAAACTTCTCTGACAAAGTTGCTACAGCTGCTCTTGCCGCTGGTGAAACTGATGCAGCAAAAATTGCTGAACTTAAGCTTGAAGACGGGGCTACTGTAGAAGAAGCTCGTGTTGCGCTTGTTCAAAAAATCGGTGAAAACATCCAAGTTCGTCGTGCACAAATCGTTGAAGGCGAAAACTTAGCTGTTTATAAGCACGGTTTAAAAATCGGTGTTGTTGTTTCTTATACAGGTGATGCAGACACTGGTAAAGGTATTGCAATGCATGTTGCTGCGTTCAACCCAGTTGCAGTAAATGCTGAAGCTGTTCCAGCTGACTTAATCGCTAAAGAGAAAGAAATTGCTGAAGCGAAAGCTGTAGAATCTGGCAAGCCAGCAAACATCGTTGAGAAAATGGTAACTGGTTCAGTAGAAAAGTACTTGAACGAAGTTGCTCTTGATCGTCAAATGTATGTTATCGACAACGACAAGAAAGTTGCTGATGTATTAAAAGCAACTGGTACAGTTGTAGCTCAATTCGTTCGTTTCGAAGTAGGCGAAGGTATTGAGAAGAAAGCTGAAATGAGCTTTGCTGATGAAGTTGCTGCTGCTCAAGCTGCTGCTGCTCAATAATTTTTATTGAATCAGTAAAATAAAAAAACCCAGTCACTTTTGACTGGGTTTTTTTATGCAAAAATTATGATGCAGATGATGGCTCATCATGCTGTTCTTTAAATTTAGCCAAAGCATCAATGCGATATTGAATCAACATTTCACCTATTTCAACACCTTGAATATCTGGCGGTAAATCTTGAGCACGTATTTTTCTCACAATTTCCATCGCATCTAAGATGTATTGTGCTTGTGGATAGGGGCGATTCTCTAAACCTAAACGACCTTTGGCATCACATTCACATGCCTGAACAAATGCCTGAACTTTCTCAGGTTTGCGTAATACATCTAAACGTTGTAATAAGCGCCATAGCGTGCCAGGTTTAAGATTTTTGGCTTGGTGACATTTTAAATGCTCTTTACAAACGATAAGCGCCAAATTCTTGAGTTGTGTAGGGACTTTTAAGCGATCAGAGATATCACTAACAGGTTTTAAACCTCTTTCTTCATGCATAATATGCTTCGGTAATTCCTCAGCAGGTGTGAGTGCCTTCCCTAAATCATGTACAAGTACTGCATAACGAACGTCTAGGGCGTAATTTGCTAAACAAGCCTGTCGTAATGACATTAATGTATGAATACCACAGTCAATTTCTGGGTGGAATTCGGGGCGTTGTGGAACACCAAATAATGCATCAATCTCAGGAAACAAAACTTTGAGAGCATTACAGTCTCTGAGTGTTTGAAAGTACACATCGGCATGATCTTCCATCAATGCACGAGAGGTTTCTTTCCAAACTCGTTCAGGTGTTAGTGCATCTAATTCACCAGAACTTGCGATTTCACTCATTAGGTTTAATGTTTCTTCAGCAATCTTAAATCCGTAAGCTGTATAACGTGCAGCAAATCTTGCAACGCGTAAAACACGGAGTGGATCTTCAATAAAAGCATCTGAGACATGACGAAGAATTTTTTGGTTAAGATCATTTTGACCACCATAGGGATCATAAATGTTTCCATTTTCATCCATTGCCATTGCATTGATGGTGAGATCACGACGTATTAAATCTTCTTCTAATTTGACTGTTTTATCGGTATGAAATTGAAATCCATGATATCCCACGCCAGACTTACGTTCTGTACGCGCGAGGGCATATTCTTCTTTTGTTTTTGGATGAAGAAATACAGGGAAGTCTTTACCTACAGGTTGAAATCCATCTGCGAGTAATTGTTCGGGTGTTGCTCCGACCACCACGTAATCTTTTTCGTGATAGGGATGCCCAAGTAAATGATCTCTGACAGCACCGCCTACTAAATAAACTTGCATAAAAAACCTCTATTCTTCACACAATCATGCAACAGAATAGAGGTTTTCTCAAGCATTAAGCGAAGCTTTTCTCGAAAAGCTTCGCTTAAGATAATCAGTTTTGACTTTGTTGAATTTCTGCAACCGTCAATGCTGTCATATTAACTAAACGACGTGTTGTTGCCGTTGGGGTTAAAATATGAACAGGCTTAGCAGCACCTAATAAAATAGGACCAATAGTAACGTTGTTACCAGAAGTTGCTTTTAAGAGGTTAAATGAAATATTCGCTGCATCAAGATTAGGCATGATCAAAAGATTTGCTGAACCTTTAAAACGTGAGTTCGGGAATGCAAAATGACGAATATTGTCGTCTAATGCTGCATCACCATGCATTTCACCTTCAACTTCAAGCTCAGGAGCTTGTTCTGAAAGTAAACGGAAGACTTCACGCATCTTTTGAGCACTTGGGTCAAACTGATCACTACCAAAACTAGAGTGAGAAAGCAGAGCAACACGAGGTGTCATACCAAAGCGACGAACTTCTTCAGCAGCTAAAATTGTCATTTCAGCAAGCTGTTCAGCAGTAGGGTTAGTATTTACATAGGTATCAGCAATAAATAAGTTGCGATCTTCAAGCATAAGCGCATTTAAAGTAAAGAATGTACTGCGACCTTCTTTTAGTCCAATGACATTTTTAACGAAATCTAAATGGATATCGTAGCTTGAATAAGTACCACACAACATACCATCAGCTTTGCCAAACTTCACCATCAAAGCTGCGATTAGTGTTGAGCGACGACGTGCTTCACGCTGAGCATACTCAACTGTTACACCTTTGCGCTGCATCGTTTGATAATAGTCTTTCCAGAACTCTTCATATAAAGGGTTTTGTTCTTGATCTGCGATTTCAATGTTTACGCCATGTTGTAAGCGTAAGCCTAATTTCTTGATATTCGCTTCGATCACAGTTGTACGACCAATCAAAATTGGTTTGGCAAGACCTTCATCAACTACGATTTGTACTGCACGTAATACGCGTTCGTCTTCACCTTCAGCATAAGCAATGCGTTTAGGATCAGATTTAGCTTGAGAGAAAATAGGCTTCATCAAGAATGCTGAGTTGTATACAAACTCAGAAAGACGTTGTCGGTAAGCTGAGAAATCTTCGATAGGACGAGTCGCTACACCTGAATCCATCGCTGCTTTAGCTACCGCTGGCGCAATTTCAAGAATCAAGCGTTGATCAAGTGGGCGAGGAATTAAATAATTACGACCAAAAGATGCTGATTTCTCACCATACGTTGCAGCATCCGCTTCAACATGAGCCATGCGAGCGATTGCATGTACACATGCGATCTTCATTTCCTCATTAATTGTAGTTGCACCGACGTCTAATGCACCACGGAAGATATATGGGAAACAAAGCGCGTTGTTTACTTGGTTAGGATAGTCTGAACGACCAGTTGCCATAATGACATCAGGACGAACTTCATGTGCGTGCTCAGGTAAAATTTCCGGATCTGGGTTAGCTAAAGCAAAGATAATTGGGTTTTCAGCCATTTCTTTAACCATTTCTTTGGTTAAAATACCAGCTGCTGAAAGACCTAAGAACATATCAGCGCCAGCCATTACTTCATGTAATTGCGTTGCTTGAATGTCTTGTACATAACGTTTCTTTGATTCATCTAGACCATCACGTGAAGTTGTAAGCAAACCACGAGAGTCAGCTACGATGATATTTTGTTTATTTACACCGAGTGCACACAATAAATCTAAACAAGAGAGGGCAGCGGCACCCGCACCTGAAGCGACAATTTTAATATCTTCGATTTTTTTATTTACGATTTGCAATGCATTTAGAAGTGCAGAACCAACAATAATACTTGTACCGTGTTGGTCATCATGGAACACAGGAATTTTCATGCGTTCGCGTAATTTTTTCTCGATATAGAAACATTCAGGTGCTTTGATATCTTCTAGATTGATACCACCAAATGTTGGTTCAAGAGATGCCACGATATCGACGATTTTATCTGGATCATTTTCAGCGATTTCGATGTCGAAAACATCAACGCCAGCAAACTTCTTGAATAAAACGCCTTTACCTTCCATTACAGGTTTAGAGGCAAGAGGACCAATATTACCTAAACCAAGCACGGCGGTACCATTACTCACGACTGCGACTAGGTTTCCGCGAGCTGTGTATTTCGCAGCAGCAGAAGGGTCACGTTCGATTTCCAAACATGGAGCAGCAACACCAGGAGAATATGCAAGCGCTAAATCTCGTTGGTTAACGAGCTGCTTGCTAGGTGTCACACTGATTTTTCCTGGAGTTGGAAATTCATGGTAATACAAAGCGGCTTGTTTTAAAGATTGATCGTCCATCTGAGTCTCGATTGTTCCGATAATAATCAGGATATATGTCTGATTATTATATTAAGATAAGTGCACAAGAATATAGCACTAGTTCACGCATTCGCCCAGTCAAAATAGCTTATTTTCACTGAACGTATATGCTTATTGACAATTTATTTTTTGATCAAAATAAACATTCAAAAAGCTCGAATTGTAACGTTATATGGAATATCTCGCGGTTGACATTCTCATGTGTTGTTGCAAGTAGTCTGTAGCATGCGAAGCAGTTAAAGGTTTCGCAAATAAGTAACCCTGTAATATGTCACAATTTTGTCGCTTCAAGTAGTCACGTTGCTGTTCAGTTTCTACACCTTCAGCAACAACTTTTAAGCCAATGGTTTTACCCATGGCAATCATGGCATTAACTATCGCATCTTGCTTTGGATCACCAATTTTTGAAATGAATGCACGGTCAATTTTTAAAATGTCAATTGGATATTCGGTTAGGTAGGCGAGTGAAGAATAACCAGTCCCGAAGTCATCTAATGCAATTGAAATATTGCGTTCTTTGAGTGCACAAAGCACCGTTTTTACGTTTTCGGTATTTTCTAAAAATGCAGATTCAGTGATTTCTAATTCAAGATTTTCCCCACCAATTGAGTATTGATCTAACACAGCATCAATATCTTGAAGCAATTGTCCCCGCAAGATTTGTTGAGCAACAATGTTTACAGCAACGTGTATGTGGACAAAGCCAAGTTTTTGCCAAACTTGAAGTTGACGTGCCGCTTCATAAAGTACAAAACGACCAATATCAGAAATTAGGCTTGTACTTTCAGCAAGTGGAATAAAGATATCAGGCATGATTAAGCCTTTTGTTGGATGCTTCCAACGAATCAGAGCTTCAAAACCTGTAATATTGGAATTTTGAGTATTTATTTTTGGTTGGTAATACACCACAAGTTCTTTATTTTGAATTGCTTTTCTTAGATCAAGTTCCAAATCCGTATGCTTAGCCACAAAGTTTGTGCGTTCGCTTGAGTAATAACGGATGGTATTTCCACCTAAACGTTTGGCTTCTGTGAGTGCTTGTTCTGCATGAGTATTTAAATTATCTACTTGGCGTCCATGTTCAGGGTAAATTGCAACACCAATCGAAATACTAACCACATGTTCTTGATCGGCAATGTAGAAAGGTTTGCTAAAGGCTTCCACGATATTATTGCAAATTTGATGAATTGGAGGGTGCAAAGGGGACATTTCATAGATGATTGCAAAATCATCAGCACTTAAATGAGCGACCAATAATGCATCTATATTGCTGATTCGTAGGCGTTGTGCAACTTGTTTTAAAAGCTCATTACCAGCTTGATTACTTAATAATTCATTTAATGCACGGAATCGATCTATATTTAAGCGAATGACGGCTAGATGCTGAATAGATGCTTCATTTACCAAGTATTGATGGAGTTGTTGATGGTAATAAAAGCGATTTGGTAGATCAGTTAAAGTGTCATAATTGGTTAAATATGATAAGCGTTGTTCTTGGTGTTTACGTTCACTTTGATCTGAAACGATACCGATATAATTTAATACTCGATCAGATTCATCTTTAACGGCATTGATATGCATCCAAAGAAAACAAGATTTTTCAGATAGATAGGTTTCTTGGAACTCTCCTTCATATTCAAATTCTTCATGTAAAGTATCGAGAATAGAGAGATGAAAATTTAAGTGATGTTGTTTAGTCTGTTTGGTGATTTCGAATAAATGTTTATTCAAAATATACTGTTTATCTAAACCAGTAAGTTGTTCATATTTTGGATTGACTTCAAGATAGTTAAAGTTTTCATCTAGAATAAAAATACCTTCAGATGCTTGTTCAAAAACACTTGCTGCCAATTTTAGTCGTTCTTGATCTTTCTTTTCTTGATTAATGTCTCGATGAATACCAACCATTCTTAGTGGTGTACCGTCTTTTGGATTTCGCTGAATCACCTGACCAACATCATGAATCCAACTCCAATCACCATTCGAACGTTTTATTCTGAAGGTTTCTTCATAACGTTTGGTTTGACCACACAAATGACTATATATCGTATTTTTTACACGTTCAGCATCATCAGGATGAACGATTTTACTCAATAGTTCGTAATGATTCTCTGAATTGCGTGTCACTTCCTTTTGGTGAGAATTTGTTACACCAACCGTATTCTTTTCAAGATTCCATTCCCATGGACGGATTCCAGCAGTTTCATGCGCAAATGCTAAATTTTGCCGATGCTCTTCGAGTCGCTCATTCATCTTAGTAAGATCGTATGTCCGTTCACGTACTTTCTGTTCCAATAAATGGTTGTTAAATTGCAGTTGTGCCTCGATATCTTTAGACTTATTTACTTCTCGCTGCAATTGTTGGCATAGCTCTTCAGTCCATTGGTTATGTTGTTCTGCAACATCTATGAGTTGCTTATTTTTTTCAAGGACTTGAAAGAAACGTTTATGAATTTTGAACGTTGCATGTGCACATAATAAAGTTGCAACAAAAGAAAAATAATAGGCTACATAAAACAAAGTATGTTCTTGGTCTCTGTTTATAATCTGAGAAAGAACAAGAGGGAAAACACTAGGAATAAAAAACAAGAAAAAATAACGAATATGCTGAGTTAAAAAGGTCAGCGAAATAATGTGTGATGAAGTGAGGAGTAGTGCAGTTAATGTGAGAATGTGAGAATGTGAGAGATGGGGAACATCTTTAATAAGCAGTTGGCTAATAACCACACTGCCTACACCCAGTAAGCTACCTATACAAAGACAAATCAGTTGAAAAGTCAGATTGGTTTTTTTGGCATGGCGAACAGATGTGTAATGTTTAAGCGAGAAGTTACAGATAATTAAAAAAATACTTAATAGAATTAGTGAACTTATTGTCCAAATAGAGAAGATGTTTAAATCAAATGAATAGAAAAAACCGAATAAAAAATAATCGATTAAAATAATGAAGATTACGCATACAACAAATAGACGTATATGGTTAGGATAATTAATCTGATCCGTATATATAAATTGTGGCAAATTTTTTTCCAGAACCCCTGACATATAAAGAATAATCCTTTTCGTTTTTTATCAGTGTTCACAGTCTTTATTTTTTTGTAAACACTATAGAGTTTTGTTTTAAATTAACGCTAAAGACAACTGAAAGCAAATGAAATGCATCAATTGCTAGCAAAGTGATAATTTAAAATTGATAAAGCCACGACTGGAGCTGTTTCTGTCCTTAGAACACGATCTCCGATACACCAATTTACAAATCCATGTTGATTCGATAGCCCAATTTCTGATTCACTCAGACCACCTTCTGGGCCAATCAATAAAGCGAGTTCTGGTTGTGCATCTAGTAATACATTTTTCTGATCTTTGTTCGGCGCCATTACAAAACGCGATATTGGCAGATCTGTTTGAATCCATTCTTCGATTGAAATTGGAGCTAAAACTTTGGGCACAATATTCATCCCACATTGTTCACAAGCTGCGACTGCAACTGATTGCCAATGGTCTAATTTCTTTTGATCACGGTCGTATTTAAGACGCATTTCACAACGATCACTGGTTAATAATTGAATCGTTGCAACACCAAGTTCAGTTGCTTTTTGAATCGCATAATCCATGCGATCACCTTTGCTCATTACTTGACCCAAAATCACCTTGAATGGTGCAGTTCGATCGATTGCTTCAAAATGATCAACAGATACGAAAGCATTTTTCTTGTTAATTTCAGTTAGAGTTACACGATATTCACCACCTTTTCCATTAAAAAAGATGGCTTGTTCTTGCACTTTCGCACGAAGTACACGAACCCAATGATGAAATACTGACTCAGTTAATTCAATTGTGTTGCCAGTATTTAGTTCAGTTTCGATATAAAAACGATTCATGCTTGGGTCGTGCTCGTAGAAATTAGTTTAAACCTAAATCAACAACAAGTTGTCGGGTTGGTTCAGTTTGGTTCATTGAGTAAAAATGTAACGTCGGTGCTCCACCAGCAATTAAGCGTTCACAAAGGTTAACGATGACTTCGTGACCAAATGCTTTAATGCTTGCGCTGTCATCACCATAAGCTGCAAGTTGCTTGCGAATCCAACGTGGGATTTCTGCACCTGTACCATCCGCAAAACGAATCAAGTTGCTTGCATTTGTGATCGGCATAATACCTGGCGCGATAGGAATATTAATTCCTGATTTCGCTAAGCGTTCGATGAAATAGAAATATGCATCAGGATTAAAGAAGAATTGGGTAATTCCTGCATTTGCGCCAGCTTGTACTTTTTCGACGAACCGTTGGATGTCTGCATCAAAACTTTCAGCTTGTGGATGCATTTCAGGATACGCAGCAACTTCGATATGGAAGTGATCACCTGAATGTTCACGTATGAATCGAACTAAGTCTTGAGCATACGGAAGTTCACCTAAGCCAACCTGACCAGAAGGCAAGTCACCTCTTAGTGCGACGATGCGGTCAATTCCTTGTGATTTGTAAAGATCAAGAAGTTCAGCAATACGTGCTTTGTCGTCACCAATACAAGAAAGGTGAGGTGCAACTGGTGTGCCCTTACCATTAAAATCATTAATCGCTGCTAAAGTACGTTCACGGGTTGAGCCACCAGCACCGTAAGTAATAGAAAAAAACTCAGGGTTGAGAAGTTGTAACTCTTGATGAACAACACGTAATTTTTCTGCACCAGCATCAGTTTTCGGTGGGAAAAACTCGAAAGAAATAGGCACTCGTTTCGTCATTTTAAATCCTTTTATAAATTACTGAGAAGATTTTATAAAAAAGGGCAGTCCGTAAAACGTCTGCCCTAATTTTCTTAGTATTTATAAGCGTCAGATTTGAATGGACCTTCAACAGGTACACCTAGATAGTCTGCTTGAACTTGAGTTAATTGAGTTACTACACCACCAAAGCCTGCAACCATTGCCGCTGCAACTTCTTCGTCTAATTTCTTAGGAAGAACTTCAACACGAATAGCCGCTTGCTTTTGATCAGCTGGTAAATCTGCAAATTTCTCAGCGAAAAGATGCATTTGCGCGAGCACTTGGTTTGCAAAAGAACCATCCATAACGCGTGATGGGTGACCTGTTGCATTTCCAAGGTTCACTAAACGACCTTCAGATAAAAGGATGAGATAGTTATTTTCATCTTCTGAGCGGTACACTTGGTGAACTTGAGGCTTTACTTCAACCCATTTATAACCACGTAAGTATGCTGTGTCGATTTCAGTATCAAAGTGACCAATGTTACATACCACAGCACCAGCTTTTAAGCTGTCTAACATTGCTGAATCACATACGTGGTAGTTACCAGTAGTTGTGACAACAAGGTCAGTATTTGATAGCAAGTCTTGGTTAATGTCTTCTTTCTTGCCAGTTTGAACGCCATTTTTATATGGGGAAACAACCTCGTAACCATCCATACATGCTTGCATTGCACAGATAGGATCTACTTCTGTCACACGAACAATCATGCCTTCTTGACGTAAAGACTGAGCTGAACCTTTACCTACATCGCCATAACCAATCACTAAAGCACGGCGACCAGAAAGTAACATATCAGTTGCACGTTTGATTGCATCATTTAATGAGTGACGGCAACCATATTTGTTGTCGTTTTTAGACTTAGTAATCGAGTCATTAACGTTGATTGCAGGAACTTTAAGAGAACCATCTTTCCACATTTCCAACAAACGTTGTACACCTGTTGTGGTCTCTTCAGTAATACCGTGGATGCGCTCTAAAAGAGCAGGGTATTTGTCATGAATAAGTGCAGTCAAGTCACCGCCATCGTCCAAAATCATGTTGGCATCCCAAGGCTTGCCGTTCACATTGATTTGTTGTTCTAAGCACCACACATATTCTTCTTCAGTTTCGCCTTTCCAAGCAAAAACAGGAATACCACGAGCAGCAATTGCAGCAGCAGCATGGTCTTGTGTTGAGAAGATGTTACATGAAGTCCAACGAACTTCTGCACCGAGTTCAATCAAAGTTTCAATAAGAACTGCTGTTTGGATTGTCATATGAATACAACCCAAAATTTTAGCGCCAGCAAGTGGTTTAGCAGCTGCATAACGCTTACGTAAGCCGATCAAAGCTGGCATTTCTGCTTCAGCAAGTTTGATCTCTTTACGACCGTAGTCAGCAAGGGAAATATCAGCAACTTTATAATCTGTAAATGAAGCATTCACCGCGTTCATCAGGATCTCCTAGAAAAAATAGTATTGATCATTCAGTTCGCGGATGCCGTTGTTGGTTAAAACGAATGTTTAACCGATCGTCGAGCCTGGCATGTGATTTATAGTCATAAATCAAATGTCGCAGCATCCCTCGACTAGGACATTATAATACTTGGAAAACTGTTTTGTTCCAATGTTATTTTTTCGAGAGATGGTTATAAAGTGAGAGATTGAAATTAAAAAGCAAAGTTTGATTAGGTCTCTTTTATGCTTTAGGGCTTCATGTCCGTTTGAAACCCTAAATAATTAGTATGAACATTATGCTTTTAAATGGTCTTCAAATTCTTCACCGAGTTGCATTGCTAAAGCATTTCCTGATAAGTCACCTGTAACCAAGCCGTATTCTTTTTTAAAACTGAAAGTGAACCCGCGATTGTCTGCTAAATTTTTCACCGAATAACCTAATTTTTCTAACCAAATACGGAAAGCCAATAAATTTTTTGCTTTAACAACTCTGTTTTTCATAACCAGTACTCCTTGTGAATCATTATTCATTAATAGGGGTTGATGAATTTTTTTTAAAGGGGGATTGCATATATTTATTTTTCTAGATGTAAATAATGTAAAACTAGAGTAAATTTTTAATACTGATTTTTGAGAATTAAAAAATAAATAATTGTATTATATTGAAAAAATAAATTATTGAAGTGATATTTGATAAGCTGAAAAGCAATAAATCTGTGAAAATATATGTAAAAAATAATTTCATTTTCCACAATGTTGTTAGGTTGGAAAATGAAATTATTGATTAACCTAAAATTTTAAAATTGATCTTTCAGACTGCGAATGCGAGCAAACTCTTCAGCATTTTCTGTGCGTAAAAATGGATTAGTTTCTAGCTCAAGTTCTATCGTAGAGGGTAGAGTGATTTGATCTGATTCTCTTAGCATTTTTACTTGCTCGAAACGTTCTTGAAGAGCAACATTGTGAGGTTCTATGGTTAACGCAAATTCAGCATTCGAAAGTGTATATTCATGAGTACAATATACTTTTGTCTGAATAGGCAAAGCTGCCAATCTATTTAATGAATGATACATTTGCTCAGCAGTACCTTCAAATAAGCGACCGCATCCCATTGCAAACAAAGTATCTCCACAAAACAAAGAATCTATTTCTTCAATAAAATAAGTGATATGACCTAAAGTATGCCCAGGAGTTGCAATCACTTCAATTTTTAAATCATTAAAGAAAAAATGATAATCATGCTGTAAAGGGTTTGAAAGGTAGGGAATTTTGCTGAGTTCATCACGCGGACCATAAACCAGAATGTTTTGCTCAGCCAACAAGCCTTCTACGCCATTTGTATGGTCTGGATGCCAATGCGTCAGCCAAATTTGTTTAAGATGTAATTGATGTGTTTCACAAAAATCCGTGACTAGTTTCGCTTCTGTTGGATCTACAACAATCACTTCATTTGTACGTGTATCTTCTAACAACCAAATGTAATTTTTTAGGTTGTTTTGAACATCGATAACGTGGATTTTGTATTGCATAAACCATCCCTAAACAGTTATTAAAATAACTTTTGTAGATCAATCAGAAAATCATTACTTAACAGTGTAAGTCCAAATTGTGACAAGTGCAAAAGCATGAACAGCTTATCAAGTGACTTATTGACCTTTCACGTCATTATATGACCTATCAAATCTAGGGTTGTATTTAAGGTTGACAAGTGTAGTAAATTGCATGAATATGAGATCAGAAGTCTTTATAAGATCATGATTTTTATGGGGCTTTGACAAAGAACGGAAACTCGATATTTGAATAATAAACTCGAGCTAATATATCTAATAGGACTTACGCACTATTATTTATAGACTCTCTGTGGTAGCAGATGATTTTTATCGAGAATAAAGTCATCAATGAAGTTTTTGATCATTGGTCTAAATAATTTCTTCTGCCA